>DATNQS010000030.1:0-3832 GCA_036703925.1 Candidatus Sericytochromatia bacterium | reverse complement strand
TTCCCGCAGATACGGTTTGAGTGAGTCAGACGTACCCAAATCAACTGAGTTCTCTAAAATCTCTTCCAGATATCGTTTTAAGCGTACAAACGTGAATAACCCAACTGAACGATCGAACTCTACTAGCAGATCGACATCGCTGCCTGTTCGTGCTTCATCCCTTGATACTGAACCAAAGAGCACGAGAGACTTCACACCGAAAGACTCCAGCGCGTTTTGATGATTTGCCAGTATTGTAAGCGCTTCCTGTTGCCGCATAATTAGCTAACTTGCAATGACAAGAAAAATTCATTAAGCATAGTACCTCTACGGTGCGGCAATACGCCCACTCAGCAGGTAAAAACTTTGGTTTGATCTGGAGAGAAGACTATTCAAGAGTTACTTAGTAAGCCCAATCTACATTGCCTAGAACTTCACTAAAAGTTTGAAGTTGTAGCTGCTGACCATTCAGAATTCAGGGGATCTTCAATACCTTTTTAAGACTGAAGCTTAAACGCTTTAACTCTGTTCAACGGATTCACCAAGCCAATCTGAGGTTTTAAGAGTGAGTGTAATTTCAGCTTCACCATTTCTCAAATATTTTACGGAGGTAATGCCGCAACTATATTCCCAGCCCGTTGTGTCAGTCACAGTTTTTGCAATCGCGACCTCTAATGCTTTGGTATTTACTTCTTTCAGCTTGTCTTCCAGCATTACAAGTTCATCTCAGTAACATTCAGTCATTTAATCCTAACAGAAGACTAATAACACTTCCTTTTGCTTAAGGAGGCAGGTTAGCAATCTATTCATCACCGATGATGGCGCTACGATCGAGCAGCAATAAATCTCTCAAGCTATCGGTATCTAGCTCAGTCAGCCAGTTTTCGCCTGCGCCGATGACGTTTTCTGCCAATGCTTTTTTGCTTTCGATCAGTTCATGCACCTTCTCTTCTAGAGTGCCATTGCAGACAAACTTGTGTACCTGGACATTCTTTGTTTGCCCGATGCGGAAGACACGATCGGTTGCCTGATTCTCGACCGCAGGATTCCACCAGCGATCGAAGTGGAAAACGTGATTGGCGCGAGTCAGGTTTAAGCCGACACCGCCTGCTTTCAGCGACAGGATAAAGATGCGGGGTCCTTGCGGATCATGCTGAAAGCGATCGACCATTTCCTCGCGCTGCTTCTTAGACGTGCTGCCGTAGAGAAATAACGTTTCGCGTCCTAACTGGCGTTCCAGATGAGCTTTTAGCAGCTTGCCCCATTCTGCAAACTGGGTAAAAATAAGGGCGCGATCGCCTTCTGCTACCACTTCTTCGATCATTTCTTCTAACCGCTGGAGCTTACCAGAGCGGGTGAGAAAGGCTGAATTATTAAGGCTCAAGGCTAAATTACTATCACTGCTTTTATCCTTTAGCCTTGAGCCTTTATCTTTGCTTTCCTCGCTTTTATCCTTTCCTCCGTCTTCTTCCTTGAGAAAAAGCGCTGGATGATTGCAAATTTGCTTTAGCTTCACTAGCAGCGCCAGAATAATCCCTTTGCGCTGGATGCCTTCGGCGGCTTCGATTTCTGCGAGGGAGCGATCGACGGTGTGCTGGTAGAGGGAGGCTTGCTCAGACGAAAGCCCACAGAAGACGGTCATCTCCTGCTTATCGGGTAAGTCTTGAATAATGTCGCGATCGGTCTTAAGACGACGAAGGAGAAAGGGTTGCACGAGCGATCGCAGGGTTTGCAGGGAGGCAGTATCGCCGTAGCGCTCGATCGGGGTAGCAAAGCGACGCTGGAAGAAATTTTTGGGTCCCAGGTAGCCGGGATTGAGGAAATCCAGGATTGACCACAGTTCAGACAGGCGATTTTCGACTGGGGTTCCTGTCAGCGCAATGCGAAACTGAGCGTCAAGCTGCCGCACAGCCTGCGATTGTTTTGCCTCGGGGTTTTTGATATTTTGCGCTTCGTCCAGCACGATGCCCTGCCACGCGATCGGTTGCAAATCCTTGATGTCGCGCGAAACCAATGCATAGCTAGTGATGACGAGATCTTTACCCTGCACAGCTTTGGCAAAAGTCTTGCCTTGTGGTCGTTTATCGCCGTGGTACAGGAAGGCTGTCAAGGTAGGACCAAACTTCTTCACCTCGCGCTCCCAGTTGCCCAGCACTGACGTTGGGCAAACCAGCAAGGTGGGATGCTCTAGAGTTTTCTGCTCTTTAAGGTGTAGTAAAAAGGCAATGAGCTGAATGGTTTTACCCAAGCCCATATCGTCGGCAAGGCAAGCACCCAAGCCCCATTGCTCCAGAAAGGCTAGCCAGCCAACGCCGCGCGATTGATAGGGACGCAGGGCACCGCGAAAGTTCTTCGGTGTGGGCAGTGCTTCAATTTGACGATTGCCGCTGAGGGTGGTGATGAGTTCTTGTAAGGGACCGGATGCCTCGAAGCTGACAACAGGCAGTTTTTCGATCGTCTGAGTATCGCCCGTGCTAATCCGTAAGGCATCTTCAAGAGAAAGCGCCGTTTGGTCTTTGCGGCTGGCAAAAAAGGTCTGGGCAGCGCGAATATCTTGGGGACGCAGCTCGACCCATTCACCATTAATCTCAACTAGCGGAGCATTAAGGGCAACCAGGCGATCGAACTCCGCCTTGGAAAGACTTTGTCCGCCAATAGACAACTCCCACCGAAAGTTGAGCAGGCTTTGCAAACCCAGCCGCACCTGTCCTTTGTTGAGCTTTGCCGACTGTGCCTGAATCTTTAAACCCAGACGACTTGCCCAGCCACCCTGGTTGATCAAACTTGGCGGTAGCACAACGCCTAGACCGCTATCTTGTAAGCGCCATGCGGTTGCCTTGATAAATTCGTATGCCTGAAGTGCCGTCAGGGAACAGAACTGAGGGCGCGGGTCTTGCAAGCTAGGTTCGATCGGTGGATAAAGGCGAGACGCAAGCCCCAAACCCATCAGTAGCGTTTCTTGTGGTCGGTCGATCGCACGACCACGATAGTGCAACTGCTCCACCGGATTCCCCCAAATTGTAGGGGCTGTTACCAGCAGCGTCTCGTCATCTGCCGCCTGTAAAAAATATTCCAGTCGCCACTGATTCTGCCCAGTTTGGGGTGGGTGCAAGTAGAGACAGGCACGAAACAGATTTTGCTGCACGCCCTGAAGCTGCAAAGGGGCTGTCCAGTTTGCCAATGCCGTCTCCAGGGAATCTAATCCAGCCGCGTTCTCAGCTATATGCACGATCGCCGCTTCTTCCCCCAATGCCTGTAGCCACGATCGCACTGACCCAGGCAGCGTTTTCTCTGCCGAAGCCGATAACGGGTGACGTTGCGCCAAAAGCCTAATCTGAGCATCAAGAGTGCTGCTAAGAAAGGCATGGATGAGGCTCTGGGACGGCGTAGGAAGTGGGAGGGCAAGTGAGGAGTGAGAAGATTGCATGGCTTCCTCTGATTCCCTCTGCTCCCCCTGCTCCCCTACTCCCCCATTTTTTGCCTCTTGCTCATACAACCGACAGGCGATGGGCATTCGATCAACAAACTGCTTCCATCGCACCTGATCCACCGCACTATCCAACAACGGCTGCCACCGTGCCCAAGCAAGGCTCCTTCCGTTCTCCTCTCTCTTCTCCAGCCCAGGCAAAAATTTCGATCGTGCCAACAAGTCCAAACTCCAACGGGCGGCATGAGACCAAAAGCGCAGATCACCCCCAATGAAGGAATCATCTGCATCAACAGTGCCCAATGGCAACGCATTAAGGAGGGCAAAGGCTGCGATCGGATCAAGGCAAAGCCCCTCAACGCGCCAGGGGTAGAGAAAGCGATCGCGGGTCGGGTCACTCTCGATCACAGCAGAGTGCTGCGGCAC
>DATNQS010000029.1:0-10157 GCA_036703925.1 Candidatus Sericytochromatia bacterium | reverse complement strand
CGCGACACTTTTTGGAGCCGCTGGCATTCAGCCGTTCACCAATGATGAGAAACGAATTGTCCTGGTCATACGGCTGGGCGCTGTAGATAGACGCGGCAGAGGGAGTATAGCTGAGGAGAGGGCGGGGAGAGGGAAAGTGTTGAGTAGCGCTTTGCACCGCTACGCTAGAGAGTTTTGAGTTTTGAGCTATATCTTCTAACTCAGAACTCAACACTGTGAACTCATAACTCTCTCTGACAGCCCGTTCCTTCGGTGTTAATGTCGTTGCCAACTCTGCCAACTGCTGAATGTGATCGGGACGAGTGCCGCAGCAGCCACCAATGACTTGCACGCCGAGATCTTCGACGAAGTGCATGAGTGCCATGCGGAGTTCCATTGGGGTCAGCTTGTAGTGAGCATGACCACCGACGTTTTCGGGGATGCCTGCGTTGGGGATGCAGGAGATGACGAAGGGTGAGTTGGCAGACAGGTAGCGGATGTGGTCTGCCATGCGATCGGGTCCCGTCGCGCAGTTCAGCCCCAGGATATCAATGGGGAAAGGTTCGAGAATGCTCAACATCGCCGTGATATCGGAGCCAACCAGCATGGTGCCCTGAAGCTCCATCGTGACGGAAACCATCAGCGGTCTGCGATCGCCCTTTTTGGCAAAGACTTCCTCAATGCCATTAAGTGCCGCTTTGATCTGCAACACATCTTGACAGGTTTCAACAATAAACAGATCGACACCACCGTCGTACAGACCGTCGGCTTGCTCTGCAACGGTTGCCTTCATGGTGTCGTAGTCGATATGCCCCAGTGTGGGGAGTTTGGTAGTAGGACCGATCGACCCAGCCACAAAACGCGGCTTTTCAGGAGTCGAAAATTCGGCGGCAACCTGCTTTGCCAGTTCTGCCGCAGCTTTGTTCAGCGCATATGCCTGATCTGCCAGATCGTACTCTGCCAGGACGATCGACATCGCTCCAAAGGTGTCGGTTTCGATGACATCAGCACCCGCTGCCAAAAACTCGCGATGCACCTGAGCCACCGCATCGGGCTTGGTAAACACCAGATATTCGTTGCAGCCTTCGTACTCTGCACCCCCAAAGTCGTCTGCCGTCAGGTTTTGCGTTTGCAGCGAGGTACCCATTGCGCCATCAAAAACAATCACGGGGCGATCGGGGTGATGCAGGCGTTCTAGAAAGGCGCTTTTCATTGGGATTTCGACTCAAAACTTAACGTAGACTGTACTACCAACCGATTGTGACATCACCAGCAGCAGCGATGAACCTACCAGCTTAGTTTTTCAGCATAATCTATTGTGCTAAATTTCCGCAGGCGATCGCCTGCTCAGGGAAAGAAGCTGCTTATGCTCAAAGCTCGACGACAAAACAAGTACGGTTAGAATAGCTCTCTACTTGAATGGTTGCACCAATATGTTCTGTTAACTTCTGCACCAGTGCCAGCCCTAAGCCTGTGCCTCCTTGCTTCCAGAGATCGCTGCCGGGAATCCGATAAAACTTTTCAAAAATATGAGAGAGTGCTTGAGCCGGAATTTCAACGCCTGAATTACAGACGCTCAGCCTGAGACGAGTAGCAGGCAACGCTAGCAAATTTCCTTGAGATGTCGTGCTATCGCTTGTTGCATTAATTGGCTGGACGAAGAGGTCGATCGTTTCTCCAGGCGGTGTATATTTGCAGGCGTTATTCAATAGCTCTGCCAGAATACGGCTGAGGCTAGCTCGATCAGACGTCCAAACTGATAGACCAGGAGCAATGTTGACCCGAAGCGTTTGTTGGCGGCTTTGAGCCCGTTCTTGGAAGGGTTCGATCAACTCCTCCAGCCATTCTCGTAGCGCGATCGCTTCAAGTTCTAGCACTCTCGTACCAGATGCCAGTCGCTGGAGGTCAAGCAAATCGTTAATGAGTTCGGCTTCTCTGGCACACTCACTTTGCAAAATTTCCATGTAGCGATCGCGGCGATCTTCGGTTGGATGAGTTTTAAGCATATGAATTGCCATCTTCATGTTAGAGATGGGGGTGCGTAGCTCATGTGAGACGGTGCTCAGGAAATCGTCTTTTAGTTGGTTAAGCTCCTCCAGCACTTTGACCTGTATTTGTGCCGTCTGGTAAAGCCTCGCTTGACGGAGTGCGATCGCGCACTGATTCGCAACCTGTAAGACTAACCGAATCTCAGGTTCGCTAAAGACTGCGTTGTGAGAGCGAAATAGCCGTAGTTCACCTAAAACACCTTGATCGTCAATCATCGGGCAGGCAAAAACAGCGCTAGGCTGCCAAGCTGAATCCATAAATTTCGGGGCTAGCTCACAAAATTGAAGGCTCTGCCCATCGAGCAACTGTGGATAAATATCAGAAAAGTGGGTCGCCAGAGTGACTCCTGGCTGCGGTGCAAAGGCTCCATTGGTATATGAGTGAGCAATCGTCATCGTGCCCTGTTCAAAATTAAATAGGGCAGTGTCACAGCCGTAGATCTCCAAGCCGCGCACCAATTCTTCCACTGCCGTTTGCAGAATTTGCGCTTCATCCAGGCTATCCCGGACTTTATCGGTCATCCGTTTGACCAGTGCTTCGTATTGCAATGCCTGTTGCAATTGAGCCGTGCGTTCTTCTACCTGTTGCTCAAGTATGGTGTTGAGCCGCTGTTCATGCTGATAGAGTTCTGATTGATGAATGGCGATCGCCGCCTGAATTGCCAATTGTTGAAGAAAGTCGATCTCTGCGGCTTCCCAAACCCGTGGGGCGTGGCATTGGTGTGCTACCAACAAACCCCAAAGCACCTCACCCTGGAGAATCGGCACAACTAGATTTGCCCGTACTTGTAGCTGTGCAAGTAGCTCAACATGGCAAGCAGCTAACCCAGCGGTATAAATGTCATTGACGGCAAAAACGCGTCCTTGCTTATAGGCTTCTCCTTGCGTTTCAGCAAAGTAACGATCTGTAATCTGGCGACCCCAAATTGATTGCCATTCTGCTGCCACTGATTCTACGATGACAATGCCGCTCCAATCAGGCTGAAACTGGCAGACGATGACGCGATCGGTTTGTAAGAACTCGCGTACTTCAGCCACAGTCGTGTTGAGGATGTCGTCCAGGTTTAATGATCGCCGGATGTGCAGCGCGATCGTACCCAGCAACCGTTCTCGCTCTGCTTGCTGCTGCACCACTGTCTCTGCCTGTTTCCGCTCGGTAATATCTTGTGCAACTCCGACCAGCCGATAAGCCTTGCCGGCTGCATTATAGATAGGAAACGCTCGATCCCAAATCCAGCGGATGGAACCATTTGGCTGGATAATCCGGTACTCTTCGCCGTAAGTGCCTTGAATTTGTTTGACGAAAGCAGCCGTCACCCGCGCTCGATCGTCTGGATGAATGGCATCAACAAACGACTGCGGTGTCTCAAAAAGGCTTTGGCAAGTACGTCCCCAGATTTTCTCATAGGCGGGGCTGATATATAAAAGGGCTTCTTTATCAACCGACCCCATCCAAAACACTTCTCGAATGTTTTCTGCCATTTGTCGGAAGCGTTCTTCGCTCTCTTGCAAGGCAACGTTGGTCTGCTGAAGCGCCTGGGTGCGCTCTTGTACACGGTGTTCCAGCGTTGCATTTGCCTGGTGAATTTCACCAAATTTTTGCTGTAAGCTGGCTGCCATCAAGCGGAAGTTTTGTACCAGGAGGGCAAACTCAGTCACCTGGCTCTGCGCCCAGGGAATGGGTGCTTGTTCGAGTAATTTATCCAGTAAGTTAGTGTTGATGTGAGCTAACTGAGAGACTGGCTTGACTATTTGACGGCTGACCAAAAAAGCGGCAATGGGAGCGAAACCAGACACTAATAGCAGGATTGCCATATTCTGGATGTGCACTTGTTGAATATGGCTTACATGGGGGGTCGCAGCCATTTGAACCAGCAGCACCCAGGGAAACTCACTGCTAATGATCGCTTCTTTCACAAAGAGCGATCGGCTCCACTGCACCATCACCAGCGGACTGCCCATTGTGGGCAACCAGTGATAAGTTTGGTCGCCGATCGATCGCACCGTTCCCTGCTTGCGCCAATCAAATGATTTGGCACCAATCCACTCAGCCTGGGTGCTGGCAACGACCGTTTGTTGTTGGTCGAGCAGCGTAATGTTAAGCGCCTGCCCCGCCACATTGGCTCGGAAGAGGGCAGTGACAAACTCTAGGTCAAGCTCGCCCAGGACTGCACCGACCAGCCTGCCCTCTTTTAGTATGGGCATACCGATCAGCACGGCTGGCTTAGTAGACTGGCTTGGTCGGCGAATGGAGGAAAGAAACGATCGGGGCGATCGCTGCAACTGCTCAAAATAAACGTTGTCATCGAAGCTGTCCAAGGCAGCGTCATGACCAACATCTAAAAGGCGTTGTCCAGTTGCGTCTAAAACGTGAATATGCTGAAAGTCTGGAAAAACGCGCTGAGCAAATTCTGCATTCAGACGCACGATATCGTCCTGAAGCGAGGTATTCAGTGCCAAATTTGCTAGTTCATTGACTGTCGCTAACCGTCGCTCATACCAGGTACGCACTTCAACCGTGAGGTAGCGAGAGGCATCGTTCAGGTCTGCCTGAGCCGTTATCTTAATGTCATCCACCACTTGATGGCTTGCCAGCACAATCAAGAGTAAGGTGGGCACCATGACAAAAGCGACCAGCAAATTAAAGAGGGTTTGTTGCAGCGTTAAGGTGCTTATAGCGGGTGGGCGAGCAACCCAGCGGTGCAACGGCAGATGTGTCAGCAACAGGCTGGCAATGAGGGCATTAAAAATACCATTGACAGGTTGTTTTAAGAGGATAATGAGGGCTTGCGTTGAATCAACATGCAGAATGATGGCGTAAAAAAACCACACAAGCGGCATCCCAATGAGCAGCCAGAAGACAGCATCCAGCAAGACGATATTGTGCTGTTGCCGACGGTTAAATAGCCAGCCTACAAACAGGGCTTCGGCTGTAAAGGTCAGCGTGGTGTAAGGATGGTGCCAAAGAAGATAAGTACAAAAGCCAGCTAGGCAAGCCGCGAAGGTGCCCCAGCGAACTCCGTACAAACACACCACTAGCCAAACAGCGATCGAACCAAACAGAAAATCAATATCAAAGAATAAAGTCCATCGAAAATAATTACCTAAAAATCCGGCAACGAGTAGCAGGAGCAGTCCCCAAAGCGATCGGTTCGGCAGTAAGTTCGCTTTCAAATCCCTCGCTAAACTCATTCTGCCTGTCCCTCAGCTAAACGTTGCTCAAAATACCCTCAGTTTAATCGACGCGGCTTTTGACTGAGTTTATTTTGCAGAACTGTTGTATTAATACTCGCATCTAAAATATCGAGAACCGCTAGCATACTTTACGTGCTCGTTAGCGAATGATTAGAATTCGTCAGCGTTTGGTAGTGTCAGTATCGCAGTCTCGATCAGGGATTGAGCTGAGATACGTGCGAGACAGTGCCACCAATTTTGAGTGGGCTAGATTTGGCATTGATCACTCAAGACAGCGACACAGGTTAAAGCTTGATCTCGGCAAAGAGTAAACCGCTGTTTTTGGGCATCTTAAGCTTGCTCCTGACGGCAGTAGTACTGTTTTTCCCTGACTTGCCTGAAGATCTCTATGCGTTTTAATCCAGGTTCAGCAAGACAAGCCTCTTCGAGTGTCGGTGTTGTCTCTTCAGAGTGGCTTAGCAGAGCCAGTCTTGTTTTTGTCCTCTTGTCAGCAATACTCGTTTTGCTGGGCTGGCAGTACGATATTCCACTGCTTAAGAGTGGGTATCCTGGTAGTCCTTCAACTATGAAAGCGAATACAGCGCTCTGCTTTCTCTTGGCAGGCTTATCGCTAGGGCTGTTACAGCTTGAGCCGAGGGTAAGAGCGGCGCGGTTAAAAAAGCAACTGGGCTGGATGAGCACGAGCTTGGCCTTAGGCGTGGTTCTGGTTGGGCTACTGACCCTCAGCCAATCTTGCTTTGGGTGGCACCTGGGCATTGATGAGATCCTGTTTCGGGACACGGCTCCATTAACCCCAACGCCTTACCCAGGACGAATGGGGGAAAATGCAGCGTTCAACTTTGTGTTAGTCGGTAGTACCCTTTGCTTACTCAGGCAGAACACACGATCGAGTGCTTGGCTGGCGCAGAGTTTGAGCTATCTCATTTACTTAATTGCTTTGTTGCCGCTCATGGGGCACTTGTTTGGTATTAGTCCCACCTACAGGCTAATCACACAGGTCACCGCCATGGCAGCGCCTACGGCTATGACGTTCATAGGACTCTGTGTGGGACTGCTATTGTCTCGTCCAGACCAGGGCTTGATGGGCATAGTCACCAGCCCCCTAGCAGGAGGAGTGATGGCGCGATCGCTCCTCCCGTGGGCAATTGCCATTCCGCTTGGAGTTAACTGGCTCACTTTTCAAGGCGAACAATTAGGGTGGTATGAGTCTGCCTTGGGGTACGCCGGACGAATTGTCATGATTGCGACTGCGTTTTTCAGTGTCATCTGGCGTAACGCTCACTCACTGAATCAGCAAGAACGTCAACAACAGCGGATCAAACAACAGCTTGAAGCAGCCGAGCAGCGATTGGCTTTTGCAAACATCTCGTTAGAACGCCAAGTCGCCGAGCGAACGCATGAATTAGCCCAGGCAAACGATCGCTTGCAGTGTGAACTCTTTGCCCGCACCCTCGCTGAAGGAAGACTGCAAGAACTGGCTGCCCTACAGCAGGCAATTCTGGATGGGGCGAACCACATGATCATTGCGACTACGGTCGATGGCACAATGATCGCTTTCAATGCGGCGGCTGAGCGATCGCTCGGCTATGCCGCCAGCGAAGTGATTGGCATCGAAACCTTAGCGATCATCCATGATCCAACTGAGGTGGCGCAGTATGCTCAGGTGCTTTCTCAGGAGTTTGGCAGCCCAGTGGCACCAGGGTTTTCTGTCTTGGTGGCAAAAGCACGCCGTGGCAGCGTTGATGTGCGTGAGTGGTCTTACCTTCGCAAAGATGGCTCCCGCTTTCCCATTCTGCTCTCTGTCACTGCCTTGCATGACTCGGACGGACAATTAACTGGCTTTCTTGGCATTGGCAGCGATATCAGCGATCGCAAGCGCATTGAAGCTGAACGCAAACAGGTAGAACTAGCCCTGCGAGAGAGTGAAAAACGCTATCGCTCAGTGATTGATTCTGTTGCAGAAGGCATTGTGCTGCAACAGGCAGACGGCAAAATTACGGCTTGCAATGCGAGTGCAGAATCGATCCTGGGGTTGTCCAGAGACCAGATGATGGGGCTAACGTCCATTGATTCTCATTGGCACGTCATACATGAAGATGGGTCGCCCTTTCCCGGAGAAGCGCATCCGGCAATGGTGGCGCTCCGTACCGGACAACTACAGTCCAACGTCATTATGGGCGTGTACAAATTAAATGGTTCGCTCACCTGGATATCCGTTAACGCGCAACCGATGTTCCATTTAAGTGAAGCTCAACCCTATGCGGTGGTCACGTCCTTTACTGATGTTACTGACCTGAAACAAACAGAACTAGCCCTTCGAGAGAGTGAAGCCCGTTTTCAGACGTTTATGAACAATAGTCCAGCCGCTTCCTGGATTACAGATACAGAAGGATGCTTTGTCTTCCTGAGTCAAACCTATAGTCAGATGTTTGCGTCGCCAACTGCGGATATTGTTGGTAGAAGCATCTTTGAGCTTTATGATACGGCGAGCGCCCAACAATTTCTTCAGAACATTCGAGACGTTGCTAACACGCAACAGTCAGTAGAAGTGGTTGAGTCAGCGCCCCGACCGGATGGCACAATCGGAGAATTTTTGGTGTACAAGTTTCCCCTCATGGATCGCTCCGGGCAATGCCTGGTCGGCGGCATTGCGATTGATATCACTGAGCGCCGCCAGGCTGAAGAAGCCTTGTTCCGTCGAGAGCAAGAGTTCCGTACCCTGGCAGAAAACTCGCCGGATATCATTTCTCGGTTCGATCGTGACCTGCGTTATGTGTATGTCAGCCCAGCAGTGGAATTGGCAACAGGCTTACCACCCCAGGTTTTCTTGGGCAAAACTCATCAAGCGTTGGGCTTTCCGGCGGAGTATCTCAAGCTATGGGATGCTTGTGTGCAGCAGGTGTTTGCCACAGGCGAGGTTAATCGGTTTGAATTCAGCCTTCCTACCCCTCATGAACTCAGGCGCTACCAAGCCCGTGTCGTCCCTGAACTTGGACGAACCGGCGCGATCGAAACAGTTTTGGTGACAACCCGGGATGTCACAGAGGCAAGGCAGGCAGAAACCGAGCTGAAGCAGTTAATGCTCGAACTAGAGCGGAGCAACCAGGAATTACAAAACTTTGCCTACATTGCCTCCCATGACTTAAAAGAACCCCTCCGCACCACTCGCAATTTTTGCTCCTTACTGCAAACTAAGTGCAAAGGGTTGCTAGACGAGCGCGGGCAGGACTATGTAGACCGGATTCAGAAAGCGACACAACGAATGCAAACACTAATTGACGATCTGTTGACGCTCTCACGAGTCACAACCGACGCCAAGCCCTTTGCACCTGTTGTTTTGGCTCAAGTTGTGACTGAAGTCATGGCTAGCCTGGGTATGCAACTTCAGCGCACAGGGGGACGTATTGAGGTAGGTGAGCTACCGACCGTGCACGGAGATTCGACGCAGCTAACGCAACTGTTTCAAAATTTGATTAGCAATGCGCTCAAGTTTCATGGTGAAGCCGCTCCAGTGGTGAAAATTTATAGCCTCAATTCGATGCAAACAGAGCGCGATCGCACCTATCAACTGCTGGTAGAAGATAATGGGATTGGGTTTGAGGAGCAGTACCGCGATCGCATTTTTGGTGCGTTTGAACGCTTGCATGGGCGCAATGAGTTTGAAGGCACTGGGATGGGACTTGCCCTTTGCCGCAAGATTGTCGAACGTCACGGTGGCAGTATCGTTGCTCAAAGTGTTTTAGGTCGAGGATCAACCTTCATTGTCACGCTGCCAATGGTTTAGCACACTGTCTTTTATATGACTCCCTCAAAACGGTTTGTCCTTGTTGCCGCCGACGATAATCCTGACGATCGCCTCCTGCTTCAAGCAGCTTGGGAAGAAACAGCAGTGGTCGATTTATTTCTAGTTGAAGATGGCGAAGCCTTGATCCAATTTCTTCGCCACCAGGGGAAATATGTAGATACAGAAACTATTCCCCAACCCCATCTGATCTTGCTTGATCTCAGGATGCCGCGTAAAAATGGTTATGAAGTCCTTCAGGAGATTAAGACTGATCCTATCCTCCGCAGAATTCCGGTTGTGGTGTTCACTACATCAACGGCACGATCAGATATTGAGCGCAGCTACGACTTGGGAGCGAATACCTGTACTACCAAGCCAGAATCGTTTGAAGACCTGCTACAAATGACACAAACTCTTTATCAGTACTGGTTTAAGACAATGCGCCTGCCATCTTAGAACGTACGATTCTCAGACCTGCGGCATGGCATTCAATGAGGCACTATGGACAACAGCTATCGGGTACTTTTGGTAGAAGATAACGAGGATGACTACTATGTCACCCGTGATTTTTTGGCAGATGTCCAGACCCCTCACTTTGAACTGGAGTGGGTGTCAGACTATAATTCGGCTCTTACAGCGATAGCCTGTCAGTCCCACGATGTCTACTTACTCGACTATCACCTGGGCGCTCACACAGGCTTAGAAATTTTGCAGCAGGCACTAAGCAACGGCTGTCAGGCTCCCATTATTTTTCTGACTGGCTCCGCTGCCGATCGTCAGCTCGATCTAGAAGCCATGCAGCTAGGTGCAACGGAGTTTCTATCTAAAGATGACATTAGCACTGCCAGCCTGGAGCGCACCCTGCGCTATGCCATTCGTCAAAATCGTCTGTATCAGCAGGTAAAGCAGCAGGCGCAACGAGAACACGCACGCAATCAAATTGTGCAGTCTATGCGTCACTCGCTCGATCTAGAGACGATTTTTGCTGTGGCAGCGAAGGAAATTGCTGTAGTTTTGCAAGTGCCGTTGGTCAAAGTGGTGCAGTATCGATCCGATCAACAGTGTTGGGTTACGGTTGCTAGCTACTGTCAAACCGTCACGTTAACTCAAGCGATGAAGCCAAGTTTGAGTGCTGGTGTTGCCTGTGCTGC
>DATNQS010000028.1:0-2200 GCA_036703925.1 Candidatus Sericytochromatia bacterium | reverse complement strand
GTCGTCTCGATTCAGTAGCTCGATCGCATTCTTACCCAACGCCTCGGCTGCCTGCCAACCATACAGCCGCTCGGCACCCTTGTTCCAATAAAGAATCCGGTGATCTAGGCTGCGTACAAAAATGGCATCAGTGGCGACATCGAGCAACGCTGCCTGTTCAAGAATTTTTTGTTCTGCTTGCTTACGGCTGGTGATGTCAAGCGTGATGCCATCCATCTCTAGCGGCGTACCATCGCTGCTGTAAGTGGGTCGCCCAAACGCCAAAATCCAGTGAATGCTGCCATTTGGCCACACGCAGCGATATTCGGCTTCGTAGTCAGAGAGGGTTGCGACGGATTGTTGGACTAACTCTTGTACCCGTGCCCGATCGTCTGGATGTATCTGCTCCAAGCAGGTTTGATACGAATAGTCTGCTGTCGCCGCAAGACCAAAGTTCGCTTTGCACTGGTTTGACACCGAAAGCTCACTGGTCTGCAAGTCCAATTGCCAAAAGCCAAGCCTTACCGCTTGCAAGGTCAGCTTGAGGTGCTGTTGGCTTTCCTGCAACGCTAACTGTGCCTGCTGACGCTCGACTTCATGCCGCTTACGCTCTGTGATGTCTTGGAAATAAACTGACAGTCCGGCTTTAGCAGGATAGGCATGGACAGCAAACCATGAATTGAGAGGCAAGTAAAACGTCTCAAATTGGACACTCACTTGTTCTAAAACAACCCGTTTAAACTCTTTGTAGAAACTGGCTTTTACCGTTTCTGGGAACTCATCCCAAAAGCTTTTGCCTAGCAGGTCAGCTTTCGATCGCTGAAGTAAGTATTCGCCTTGGTGATTCAGATAGGTAAAATGCCAGTCATCATCCAGCGCAAAAAAGGCATCGGTAATACTTTCCAAAATATTTGTGACCCGCTCACCAGCAGCTTCTGCCTCTGCCCGCGCTAACCGTTCCCGCTCTAAAAGTCGGGTGCGCTCTGCTTCTGCCAGTTTGCGATCGGTCACATCAGTCTGAATACCGACAAAATAGAGCAAATCTCCCTGTTGAGAGAGTACGGGAGCCAGCTTCAACTCATTCCAAAAAGGTGTGCCATCTTTGCGATAGTTCAGCAGCGTTGTTTGAATTTCGCGCTGCTCGTCGAGTGCGGCTCGAATGTCGGCTACTACGGCGCGATCGGTGTCAGCACCCTGCAAAAAGCGGCAGTTTTGACCCAGAATTTCCGTAGCTGTATAACCCGTAATGCGAGAAAACGCGAGGTTAGAGTAAATGATGGGATTATCAGACTGGTGCGGATCAGTAATCAACACTCCATCAGAGACCGATGCCATTGCCTGCGCCAACTTGAGGTTCTCTGACGCTGCCTGCCGAAGGGATGTCTCTGCCTGCTGATATTGGGTTGTGGTGCGCGATAGGCTTAATAAGTTTCGTCTGAGTTCAAGCTGACCGACCACCTGACGACTGAGCGATCGCAACGCCTCAATTTGTTGTGCGGAGAGTTGTTTGGGAACAGAATCAATGACGCAAAGCGTTCCGATAGTATGACCCTCTGGCGTTTTTAATGGCATACCGGCGTAGAACCGAATGTAAGGGTAGTCAATGACTAAAGGGTTCTGGGCAAGCGTTGGATCGGTCATCGTATCGGGCACAACGATGACATCGCCATGCTCAACGCAGAGATACGATAGCCCCACGTTGCGCGGCATTTCTGAAACCGCTAACCCAACTTTTGCCTTGAACCATTGACGGTTTTCATCAATCAGGTTGACGATTGCGATCGAGGTGCCACAAATATGAGCAGCGAGTTGGGCAATATCATCAAAGACCGTTTCAGGGTCAGTATCAAGAATTTGGTACTGGTGGAGAGCTTCAAGTCTCGACACCTCTTCAACAAACTGTAACTCGTTCATTTTTGACCTGGAGATGAAAGTGCGATGTGGCGAAGGGTGCCTTTTTTGCCTTGGTGCTGGGACTTGAGGCGTGCTGCCGCTCGTGCAAGACAAAAGATGACTGGCGTTTCAATATGAGGATATTCGGCAACCCAGAATGACTTCAGCGATCGGGTTCTCTGCCAAATAATCAACCCGCTATTTCATGATAAACAATCTGATGGATGGCTAGGGCAGAGTTTTAAAGAACACCACTCTCTAAAGATAGAGATGCCCTAAATTCAGTGCTATCTCAACAATAGAGCGACAAAACTAAAAGATGAAAATT
>DATNQS010000027.1:0-3856 GCA_036703925.1 Candidatus Sericytochromatia bacterium | reverse complement strand
GCTTGCAGTGTGTGCTCTTTTTGCTGCTGCACATCAGACTGTACTGCGTCTAGATGCGGCTTCACATCGGTTTTAAGCTGCTCCAGGTGCCCAATCATGAGCGTTTGCTGGGCAACAGCCGCTGCCTGAAGTTTGGCAAGGTGGGCGGCAAACTCCTGTTCTGACGCTGCCAGTTGTTCGAGTGCGGTACTCTGCTGCTGCTCAATGACTGACTGCGAACTCGTAAGCTGTTCTGCAAGAGTAATGCCCACGTCCTCTAATGCTTGCTTGGATGTCACAAGCTGCGTTGCAAGGTCAGCCAGCGTTTTGGTTTTGGACTGCGCCAAGTCAACGATCAAGCTCGACAGAGTATCACGCTCCTTCGCTACGTCTTGCTGAAACAGCTCGGCTTCCTCGGCAACATCATCCGCGATCGTTTCGACTTCCTCCAGAATGGTCTTCGCATTTTCCCTGGTTTTGGCAATCTGGCTTTCAAGTTCTTGCAAACCCTCTAGCTGCTCCGTGGCACGGGTAGCAATTTCTTGAATCACCGCACGACGCAATAACCACAGCGCCGCGATCGTTGCTGCCAACAGCACAATCAAAATGCCCAGCAGCACGTTGAACAGGGTTGTTATACGTGCTACAGAGCGATCGCTGCTGCTCTGCGATGGTGCTGACGGTGTGTCTGTTTGTAGCTGCGCCAGTGGCATCGCTTGACCCAGCGATCGTTCAGTCAAGGACGATCGCACAGGTTGCACCGTGGCACCCAGCGAGAGCAACAAGACCGAGAGCGTGATCCCACTTTGGGACAAAAAAGCGAGAACTTCTGGGTGCTGGCGCTTCATCGAGAATCATCCTTAGCTGTCAGTAGCTGTCAGTCGATGGTTGCAGTATATCGAAGACGGTGCCGAGCCGTTGCTCGTCTTCTCCAGAGTAATCAAAATTCGGCATGGTAGTCTAGCGGCAAAGTTTTGCAACGGTAAGCAACTCGAACACCAATAAACTCTACATCTGTACCAGCGCAGTGTTTAACTAAAACAGCGACCCAAGACGTTTGTAGAATAAAAAGTAGAGTAGCGCTAACGTACTCCTTTTAAGGGAGTCTTAAAATGGTACAAACTCCTATTAAAAACCTGACGCTAGAAGAATTTTTACAGTTGCCGGAGACCGAACCCGCTAGCGAGTACATTGATGGGCTGATCATCCAGAAACCAATGCCACAAGGGGAGCACAGTGCAATTCAGACTGAATTAGCACCTGCAACCAACCTGGTCGTCAAACCTAACCATATTGCACGGGCTTTCATAGAACTACGCTGTACCGTTGGTGGACGCTCCACTGTACCGGATATTGCTGTGTTTCTATGGGGTAGAATTCCACGCAAGGAAAGTGGTGGAGTCGCCAACATTTTTCTCCTTGCTCCCGATTGGACGATCGAAATTCTTTCACCTGATCCGAGCCAGACTAAAGTGACCAAAAATATTCTGCATTGCCTCAAGCATGGCACTCAGATGGGATGGCTGATTGATCCAGATGAGCAATCTGTGTTTGTTTATCAACCGGATCAACCGACTACTGTTTATGATGAACCGGGGACACGCTTACCAGTGCCAGCATTTGCTACTGACTTTAACCTTACAGTGGAAAGTTTATTTAGCTGGTTGATGGAATGAGTTTAGAGACACCTCTTTTCCGATCGCTTCAAGCTAACGCTCGGCCCCCTCAAACCCACACAATTGATTTTTCAACCACATTACCCTACAGACAACTTTAAGGATGAATTAGCTGTTAAGCCTTAGACACCAAATGTAAGCGTGTTTTTTAATCAGTCCTAACCTTTCAGTTAGTTGCCAGCAACGACATTAAGCTTGGTGCCTTTCTCGGTAATGACCTTGAGTGGTAGGGTCGATCGCGACTCGCGACGCGGAAACTGGATGAACTGCACTCCTGATTGAGCAGGTTGCACAACCATCACGTATTGTTTACCCGTCCATTGCACACGAGTAACGCGATGGGATAGCACCCATACTTCTGCTGTTTTGCCAGCGTTAATTTGAGTGACATCCGTCGAGTCATAGCACTTCCAGAGCGTATCTTCCACTGTCCACAGCCCTGACAAGTAGATGGGTTCCATCCGCAGGCTCAGACCATACTGCGTAAACGAGAAGATCTCTTGCTGCCAAAAGCGCTGAGACAGAGCCTTAAGCTCTGGGCTAGCCCTGTTACCCTCGTAACGCGGCAAACTCTGAAGTTTCTTCGTTTGGTCTGCCTGGGTAGGGCGCGCCCACGTTTGCGCCTCGCCGCACACTTTAAAGGGAATGTCTGCGACGGGCTGTACTGCGATCGCGATCTCACCCGCTGGTGGCACTTTAGTATCCGACTGCGATGTCACTGCAAGCCCAACACTACCGCTAGTCAAAGCGAGCAAACTGCACCAAATGAGCTTCTGAGACAAGTAAAACATGACGGCTCGCACCAAAAGAACGGGTGCGCTTGAAGGTGACTACTTGAAGGTGACTATAGGGGTACTACTGCGATCGACCGTGACTGAAATCGTTGCAGTATGACTTAATCGGTGCCGCCCCAGGTCCAAAACGGGTTGCCGTTACGCACGCCCTTACGGAGGATAGCGGTTGTCAGCTGGTTGGCATCACTCAGGCCCGTCATATCAAGGATGAGATAAACTTTGCCACCATTGAATCTAAGACGCAGGTAGGAATGAGTTAGATACGCTTCGCCATCATTCTTTACAATGCGGGCAGTGGCTTTGCACTTTTGGTAAGCAGGCTTAAGGGTGCCAACCCAGGTCACGCTAAAGTCATCAGTAGCGGCAACAGCAAACCGATCGGCTAATTGGCTTAGATTGGCGCTGCCGTCGATCGCATAGCTGCCTTCACGATAGGCCTGCGGCTT
Source organism: Candidatus Sericytochromatia bacterium (assembly GCA_036703925.1). Classification (GTDB taxonomy): domain Bacteria; phylum Cyanobacteriota; class Cyanobacteriia; order Leptolyngbyales; family Leptolyngbyaceae; genus Stenomitos. Next base: position 961 of record DATNQS010000027.1, on the reverse strand, counting down.
TTCCATCAAGGTCACTTTCTCAGGGCACCGAACCGTTTGAGGATCTTGGCGATCGACCGAGCGATACACCTGCATCTCAATCTTCCCTGCCTGTGCGGGTGCTGTAGGCAAAAGTGCCAGTGCTGCGATACCAAACCCAACCAGCCAATGCTTCTTCACAACTAACCTACCTTTTTTGCCACAGACTGTTATCTACGCTACGAGCAAGCGCCATTCCGGGTGAATATTTTAGTCACTTGGAGCTGTAGACAGTGCTACGTCACAAGCCACAGTACACTTATCTGTGTCAGATCTGTGATCGATCCCCAGTCTTTTTGAAGCAACCAGGCATCTTCTTTGAAGCAGATTGCGATTAGAGACGGCAACGATCAGGCGAGTTGCATGTAAGGCGCTGCTGACGTGCAGCTACAACAGTCGCCAGGTTAGCGCGCCCGGTCAACGGCAACCGCCAATCTGCCCAAATGCCATACGCAAAATCGACGATCGCCCCAATCAGAGGCAGTTTGGTTGCGGCATAAACCCAACCTATGCCTAGCACTTCATAGACGCGACGAAACACTTCAACATTCTGGATCACCGTGCCATCGGGCAAAACTGCATGGATGCGTCCCATCGCTGTTTCAAAGTCAACGCCACCATGGGCGGCTGGATCATAGCGATCGTCAGCAATATCCACAAAGGCAACCAGCCCACGGCCCGCATCTCGCTTCTGAAGGAAGTTAACTTCTCGCAGGCACAGCGGGCACTCACCATCGTAGAGCAGCTTGATTTGCCAGGACGGTACAACCTCTGAAGGCTGAGTATCTTTCAAAGCGTCTTGGTCGATACCGGAGGTCATAGAGCAAGTCTCAACGAAGCGGTTTTATGGAAATGACAGTTCCCTCTTCCATTATATGAAGAAAAGTAAATGGTACTTTCAGCCCTGGTGAGAAAGATTAACAGCTTTGTAGAGTTTTGAAGC
>DATNQS010000026.1:0-1502 GCA_036703925.1 Candidatus Sericytochromatia bacterium | reverse complement strand
ACTTACTTGACTCAAGTTAACCTGATGGCAACGTTAGTCCTTTAAGCGAATGGACACTTTCGGAACTGGCAAGCCCCTTAGCTTGCACCAGCACACCAAAGTTTCCTAAGCCCATTGGGTTAATTAGGAGATGTAAGGCATCCCGTTGCCGTAGCACTGCTTGAATGTCTTGCACAGTGCTAGCAGTAGACTGACTAAGCGCTGCCATACGATCGCCCAGCCCTAGCGCCATCAGAAAGAGGCTTTGCTGCGTGAAGCCAACCCGTTTCAGCCCACACTCCTCACCTTGCTGCTCTAGGGCAGTGAAATCAACGTGCGCCGTGATATCTTGCTTCCCAATGTGGATGTAAGGATTGGAATGGTGGGTGTGCTGGTAATAACATTGCAACGTCCCCTGGGATCGCGTGGGACTATAGTAACGAGCGCTCGTGTACCCGTAATCGATCGTAAGGACGTACCCCCGCTGGAGTCGATCGGCAACAGCTTGCAGCCAGTCTAGCGCTGCCAGGTTAACTTCACTGCGATAGCGATCGGGATACGACTTAGCGGTCAAAGCAATACCGACACGTTCAAAGTAGGTTGCTAGCCGGGGTGTCGATAGTTCACCGCTCACCTCGCCAAACTGAGGGGTAGCATTTTCGCTCTGGGTCGTTGTGACGTAAACCTCCTGTAACTGTCCTGACACCAACGAAATTTGATGCACTGGGAGAGCATCTACTAGCTCGTTAGAAAAAAAACAGCCGACGATGGAGTGGGACGGTAGCGCTTCAAGGCTGCTCCAGCGAAGTTGAACATCGAGATCTTTCAATGACATTGCCTGCCGTTGTTGTTCAGCGATGAGTGCGGCAGCACGTTCAACAATGATGTATTCGAGCGATCGTACAAACGTCGGATGGTGGTGCTGCAAGTAGCGGAGGATATCAACGGCTAACAATCCTTGCCCAGCACCCATTTCGACTAATGTAAAAGGAGTCGGACGCTGCATAATTTCCCACATCTCGACAAACTGCTCGGCTAGCAATTCGCCAAAGTCTGCACCCAGGTGAGGTGAGGTGAAAAAGTCGCCTTTAGCGCCGATCGCGGCGGCATTTGTAGCGTAGTAACCGTACTGTGGCTGGTACAGCGCCAAATCCATATAGGCGGCAAAGGTAAGACGCTGTTGAGAACTCTCGGCAATCTGTCGAGCGATCAAATTGCCGAGAGCAGGGTTACTGTCTTGTTCATCCAACTGTGCTGCCATAACCACCACCAATAGTGGTCTTTATTTTGACACAGGCGAACCATGCGATAGCACAAACAAGCCGTTGACCGCAGACAGCATTCACAGTCATTCAATTGTTTCAACACTACACTCCAAAAAAGGCACGAAGCGATCGCTACGATTCAGCTTGAGCGGCAAAGCTGCTCTCTCCAGAATCAAAGGTGATTGCAAAGTGAGCATACGGCTGAGACTGGGTCAAAACCTTAAGATAGGCTTCAGCATCGGGACGACGACGAAACCG
>DATNQS010000025.1:0-3477 GCA_036703925.1 Candidatus Sericytochromatia bacterium | reverse complement strand
AGACTGCATCGTCTCAAGGTGGCATCTACCGTTTCGGAGGTGATGCAAAGAACCCCAAAACGCTTTCAGGCTTAACGTTGATTTTAGTCTTAAACCTATGGGAACGCCTACTACAACAGCGGATCGATCGCTATAAGGGGTTAAACTCAGCGGAGCAGTCACCCACCCCGCTGGTCTTCAGAACCGTGCTTGAAGTGTTAACCTCACACGGCTCCTCAGTGATCTGGTGCTTGTCATGCATACCTGTTAGACCAGACTATGCGGGAGCGCTTGCTCTTTCTAGTCCAGTTTTTGTCACATGGCAGTGTCGATGGAGTAATTGAAGGTTTGTGTAGACATCCTTGCCGCCTTGTGAGCGTGCCAGAATGTGGTCCAGCTCCCATCGGTCTCCATCCTTGAAGAACAGTCCACAAGCTCGGCATTGTCCGTTTTGGTGCTTCAACAGTGTTGCCACGCGTTTCGGCACCTCTGGATGTCTACCCAATCTGATACTCCAATAAAGCCAGTCGCCGTCATAAGGACTCCGCGTTCCTTGCACCTTGATATGCCGCACGATGGGCGTCTCTCGATGTTTGAGCAAGGGTATCGCTTGTCCGTTGAGTGTGGCGCTAAAGCGCCAATGCTCTCCACTGTTTGTTCTCCAGTAACGGTGAATGATCCAGTGGCGGGATTTATGAGGATGACGACGACGTGCCCAAGCCCGCAGTTGCTGAAAGATGAGATGGTCGAGTTTCTCAAAACAGGCTTTGCTGACCACGGATGCATAATAGTTTGCCCAGCCTCGAATGCGAGGATTCAGCTGTCGAATCAAGGCCGCTTGAGGGGCGGCTCGATGGGTCTTGATGATGCAACCGAGCGCGTCACTTTGTTGTTTCAGCTTCGCGGGGCTAGGTTTGATGAGCGTCTTAAAACCAAGTGGTTGAGGATGCTTGCCTCTGGTGCCCGCTTTGCCACATTGATATTTGCCAACGTGGAATTGCCGAATCTGCATCCCCAGAAAATCAAAGCCCATTCGTCCCTCATAGGGGTTGAGGGTAGGCGTGATATGAGTTTTGCTTGGTTTCAAGGTTAAGCCCATGCCACCTAACCACTGTTGTAATGCTTGCTGACACGCTTGCACCACTGTAATGTCTTCGTGTAACACCACAAAATCATCGCAGTAGCGAATGAGCCGTGCAGTCTTGGAAACTTGGCTCACCACTGCCTCCATGCCATGCAAGGCGATATTTGCCAGTAAAGGGGAGCAACATCCCCCTTGTGGCACGCCTTCCTCGGTCGGAAACAGTTCTCCTCTCTCCATCACCCCAGCACTTAGCCAAGCTTGAACTTGTCGTCGTAGTGTTGGAAAAGTCTGGAGTTTTGCCAGCAAAGCAGACTGGTCGATCCGGTCGAAGCATTTTTCTAGATCTGCATCCAAAACGAATTTGGGCTTTTGCCGAATGGCACTAAAAATCGCTTCGATGGCATCATGGCACGAGCGACCTGGTCGAAACCCGTAACTGTTTGGCTCAAATTTTGCCTCCCATTCAGGTTCCAGCCCCAACTTAACCAGCGTCTGCACGCAGCGGTCATGGATGGTCGGAATGCCCAACCCACGCTTCTCCTGGCTGCCGGGCTTGGGAATGAAAACCCGCCGGACAGGTTGGACTCGATGGGCTAGCTGTAATCTACTGACCAGTTTCAGCCGTTGAGACGGAAGCAATTGCTTGACTCCATCAATGCCGGCTGTTTTCCTGCCAGTATTATCCTGAGTCACCTGACGTACGGCAAGACACCTGGCAGACCAGGATCTCATCAGGGTCTTTTGAAGTCGATGAACTGCCTTGACATCGCCACGCTGCGAGGCTTTGAAGATGCGCTTTTGCAACTTAAACACGCGCCGTTCCAGCTTGCGCCAGGGCATCGTGTTCCATTCCATCATCGGGTTTACCCGTGCTTTAGACATTTCCATTGCTAATCACGCCCCTTCATGCCAAATCACCGTGCCTACGTCTGCATATCCTCTGGCTTTCCCAAAGGCGTTGGCTTCTTAGGCAATCCCTCCCACGATGCGCCTGCGGTTAGCACCGACTTGCCCTCTTGAGCAAGGGCAAGAACGCATTGTGGGTTATTTCGTTCCGAATAACCATTGGTCAGAACCCTTAGAGTGATGCTCTCCACCGGGTTTTTCGGGAGTGCAATTGGTCGCTCACACAAACGCCAATCCCTTATCCTTTGCCTTTTGGCTCCAGCCTGTCAGCCTGCTTTGGCTGGTTAACGGTGACGATGGTTCAACACATCTTCACGGGTGTTACTCATCGGTTCTCTGCTCGACGGGTTTCCAAGGGAGGCTCTCAGATACCGCCTTTTCACCCCGCTTTACGGATTGATGGCTAGTCGCTACCGTAGGGGTGATGCTGTCACCACTGCACTAGTGGGGAGGGACTTTCACCCTCATAGTTATTCAGTTACAAGGTTGTTTGAGTGTTAACCTCCTTTCTTCCTTGCTAGCTAGCCCCAAGCTTTTCGCTTGTTTCAGCTAAACGAATCGCACGGATGACACCGTTCCTGGCAATGAAGTACCACATCGCCTGAATGCTGCTCACAGTCTAACTTTCAGACTGTGATCTTGCCGCTTTTGCTCAACGTTGAGGCACAGCAGCAGCGACGCAAGCGTTGAGGAGCAGAGCGATTGATCACTGCTGCTCATCATCTTGTGAGGCTTGCTCCGTTGCTAAAGCCGCAGACGGGCGAGGAGGTTAGAAAGTAAAAATGCTGCTGTGTAAGGGTTTTAGGGATTGTGACAGTTGGGGCGGGTTCCGAGCGGAAAAGATGATCGTCTGGTTAGCCGCGCTTATCAATGGGCATCCTAGCCTAGAAGCCCAAGAGCTCAGATTTAGCCGTTGCTAAATCTAGGTTGTTAAAGCTGAAAAGCTTATGAGTTAGAGCTTCTAGCGGCTATCTATTTTCTAGCCCGACGATACAGTTGAGCGCCTAACCATCTTAAATGGAGCCATCCGTACAACAGCCGCGTCAATAGCTCACTAACAACCAAAAATTTCCTCTGTTATAACTAAAATCCAACGCTCAGGAGTAAAAATCGTGGACCCAATTACACTCATTCTGACGGCTCTGGTTGCAGGTACGGCTAAAGCAGCAGGCGATGCCGTTCCCGATGCCTATAAAGGCTTGAAGGCGCTAATTCAGAAGAAGATTGCAGGGAAGCCAGCAGCAGAAATGGTCTTGGCTGAGCATGAGAAAGACCCGGAAACCTATGCGGCACCGCTTAAAAAGAACTTGGTAGAAGCAGGGGTTGATCAGGATGCAGAAATTCTCAAGGCTGCCCAAGAGTTGTTGGAGCAGTTAAAGCCTCAAGAGGCAGCACCAGGGTCAATCAATATTGGTCAGGGTGCGAAAGGCATTATTGGGCAAACGGTGACGGGAGCAACAATCACCGGCAATATCAGTTAGTGAGCAGCCGTGATGCAACGAGTGGGT
>DATNQS010000024.1:0-13824 GCA_036703925.1 Candidatus Sericytochromatia bacterium | reverse complement strand
CTGTGAACGATCAGCCGACGCAACTTTATCGCTTTTTAGGAGACTTCAAGCAACGAATCTGGCTGTTTGGTGTTTCTTTCTGGGTACTTGGCATCATCGATCGCAGCATCGCTATCTTCTCTGATGGCAATTTATCTACCCTCGACCTGACCCAATTGCTTACAGCCTCCTTCTTTTTCGTTTGCTGGCTCTTTCTGAAACCGGCTCGCAAATTGGCACCCAGCGAAAGCAACGAGTAATTGTTATCCTCACCCATGCGGTTTTCGGTTTAGAACGCGTGTCGTGTGCTCCCTCTGTCCTAATCTTGCTCAAAGACTCAATCTTGCTCAAAGACCCTACCCAGTGCGGCGGGTGGCGTACTGTGAATCGTTTGAGCCGCTGCACGTCCTAGAGTCGGTGGCAGCAGCTTTAAGACCCGTTCTAGCCACTCGCTTGATGTCAGTACTAGAAACAAGATCATCAATACAAAGGGTGCGACGGTAAAGACCTGCGTGGGAATAGCGGGAATCACGCTCTGAGCCACGCCTGCCATTGATTGCAAAATGCCAAAAAAGTAGCAACTCAACGCGACTCGAAGCGGATTCCAACCGCCAAAGATGACGATCGCCAGCGCAATCCAGCCATAGCCGCCCGTATGACGATGGCTCCAGCCTGCCTTGAAATCTAGTGCAAATGCAGCGCCTGCAATACCCATCAAAGCGCCACCAAACAGGGTGTAAAAGTAGCGCATCAGAATGACATTTGTACCTCTGGCAAACGCCGCAGCGGGTTGTTCGCCGATCGCTCGCAGCATGAGTCCAGCGCGAGTGCGGTAGAAGTAAATCCAGACTAGTGCAATGAGTCCATAACTGGTGTATACCAGCAGATCGCTTTGAAACAGCAGCTTGCCGACCAGTGGTAGCTCCTGCAAAAACGGCACATTAAAGCTGGGAACGGTTGGTCCAGGGATACGGACGAAAGCATTGCCCAAAAAGGACGACAGATCGGCACATAACAGCGCTAGCACAAAGCCGATCGCCACCTGAGACTGTTTTAAGGTCAGCGCACCAAAGGCAACGATGAGGGCGATCGCGGCTCCTACCAGTGCTGCACTGCCAAAGCCCAACAGCAGACTCGGCGTATTGCCCAGGCTCTCTGTCGTTTTTGCCACCGCAAACCCAGTCATTGCCGCCAGCATAATCGTCCCCTCGGCAGAAAGGTTAATGACCCCTGCTCGTTCCGTAATGGTTTCGCCAATGCAGGCAAAAACAAGGGGTGTAGCCGTGGCGATCGCGGTCGCGAGAATGGCAATGATTTGATCCGTATCCATAAGAGTGGAGAAAGGGAAAGTAATGAGGTTTGAATTTTGAATGATATAGCAGTTAAAGAGAACGTTAGGACAGACATAAACCTTGAAACTTCTTTTGAGCAAGGGCTTCTATTCATCCTTCATCCTTTTGCTACAAGTGCCAGGTGTCGCTGCTAGAGCGCTTCGCTGGCTTTAGTCTGAAGACACGCAGCAGCCGTTGTCACTATGATCCTTCTAACGGCTCTGGCATGCGCGATCGCTCCAAAATTTCTCGATCAAGCCAACCATTGCAAGTCACCTGATAAAGTGCCTGAAAGCGGGTCTTGGCTTTGAGCTTTGCCAGAATATTGTTGATGTGAAATTTGACAGTGCGATCGCTGATATAGAGAGAGTTGGCAATATCGCGATCGCGCAAACCTTGAGCCAGCAGCGCCATAATTTCCTGTTCGCGTTCAGAAAGGCGCTGTACGTCTAGCTTTGGTTTGGATACCAAGCCCCAGCTATAGCCATTGGCTAACGTTTCTACAGCCGCCCGTAGTTGCACCGGGGCGATCGTCAAATCCAGCCTGCCCTTTGCTTGCTTCGGCGTTGCTTGTTCGCGCGTTGCGACCCACAGTAGCGGATTTAGTACATCCACCAGAGCGGGATCGTCGGTCAGCAGGGGTACTGTGCGATCATCTGCTGTCGTGCAGACAGTCAAACCAGCCAGATACGCCAGATGCGTAAACGCCATTTGTAAGACAGGTAACCGACATTGAATGCACACACGCGAACCCAGCACACAGCCAGGATAGGGCACAGCCAGCATCACCTGCACTGCACGCTGATCAGCACCCGTATAGCTTTGCAAACTACCGCCCAGGCAGGAGATGGCAAATAAAAGTTCATCAAACGGCGACGTTCTCTCCTGGGTTTTGGCTGGTTGCCTTTTGGCTAGCAGGGACGAAGCCATGACTTCCAAGGAAATTTGGGTGGTGCCGTAGGTCAGGCGGCAGTACAGGCATTGCATTGCACTCAGGATTTCTGCCGTTCGCAGGAACAGGTACGTCAGCGGTGCCGACAGGGGCACTTCGGTGCCGACTAGCGTTGGACGCACACTAGCTAAAATATTTGCCAGTTGCTCAGAGAGAGGGCTGTGATTCGTAGCGTCAAGTTTAGGCGCGTTCCTAGCTTGTTTTTCCTGCTGCCACGCTTGTTTCTCTTGCTGATAGTGCAATGCCAGCTCAAGGGCGATCGCCACTGTCGCACAGAGACTCTGCAAAACTTCCAGAAATTCGGGTGCCATTGCCTGCTGGCTAAAGACTGCCAGCACCCCAACCACATCACCACCAGCCGTTAAGGGATAGCCTGCAAAACCACGAATACCCTTGGCGATCGCCCATTCGCGATCGCGCACCCAGGTCTCATCCGCTAACGCATTGCTTAAAAAGGGGATGCCGTTCTGAGCAATTTTGCCAACCTTAAAAGCACCCATCGGCACTTTGGCAAAGGAGCCATTCCTTTGGGTATACATTCCAGAGGATGCCACCAGCTTTAGTTCGGTACGGTCTGGCTCAACCAACCAAATGCGGGCAAAGGCACAACCAAAGCCTGCCACCATACCCTCTGTGACACGGTGTGCGATCGTCTCTGGGTCGAGGCAACCGCTCAGGCTACGCGCAATTTCATTGCCTCGCTGTAGGTCAAAGAGAAGTTGAGTTGAATCGAGGAATCCAGGAGTTGGCTCAGACACAAGCGCCGTCCACCAACGGTAGCCCTACTATTGAGCCGCAATTAGGCAATTGGCTCTGTATCTGTAAATACCGTTCATATCATTGCCGCTACAAAGACGCTACAAAGCAAGATCCCCCTGCCTGCGGCTTCCCCCTGCATAAAGGGAATTGAGGGGGATCAACGGAGGAAGCTGTAGCCAGCACCTTTTGAATTGGTATAAAAGCATTTCGCAATGATCAGTCTGAACTGAATAACTGCTGTAACGCTCTAGGAAGACTGACGCAGGCGATCGAGCGCCGCAGAAACCTCAGACGATAAGCCAGAGAACCGAATGGGCATACCTGTAAACCTCACTCTTACACAGTTCGGATTGGTTGCCGCTTTGTCTAAAACTTTGGCGTAGAGATCATCCAGTGCGACAGTCTCCTGAGAGGGCGCGAGCAGATTGAGTTTGAGGTTACTAAGGGGGGTAAGAAAGTGATCCGATCGTAGTTCGGCACTCTTCTCTGACAGGCTAACTAACGTGCCTTCAAAGATTGTGCCAACTGCGTGTTTGCCTTCCAGAACGGTGTAGCGTACGGGTATTTCGGGCAAGAGCGTAATGAATGACTCTTTTTCTGCGGGCAAAGAGAGATTATGCTTGCCGCCGATGCCATTCACGTTGTACAGGGTGATCGGCTCTTTGATACCCTTGGGTTCTACCTGGATCTGTCTATCAACTTTGATGATGCCTCCAACGTCGCGAAGGGTGTCATCCGAAATCAGAATTTGCCCACCGACTGTATAGGATTCGATCCGTGCTGTTAGGTTAACGTGATTGCCGATGACCGTATATTTGGCGCGACGTTGGGAGCCAATATTACCAACCACCACTTCGCCCGTATTGATGCCGATGCCCATTTCAATCGTCGGTAGCCCAAGCTGCTGATTTTGCCGATTCACGTCTGCCATTGCCGTCTGCATGGCGATCGCGCAGGCAACCGCTCGCTCCGAATCATCCTCTCGATAAATGGGTGCACCAAACATGACAAAAATGCCATCGCCAATGAACTCATTAATAGTGCCGCTATAACGGGTAACGGTGTCAGACATCACGCCTAAATAGAGGTTGAGAATCGTGACGACCTGTTCGGGCGGCAAGCGTTCCGAAATTGCCGAAAAGCCGCGCAAGTCAGAAATTAAGATTGTCACCTTACGGCGTTCGCCTCCTAGCGTCAAGCCTCCGGGTGTTTCGAGCAAACTCGCAACTACTTCGTCAGTGAGGTAACGCCCAAACGTGCGGCGCATCTCCGCTGCAGACTGCGCGAGGTAGCCCGTAATGACGATCGACGCTCCAAATAACGACAGGCTCGCTGGCACGACAGGAATCCACCAACCCTGCAAAAACATGACGTAGCTGCCGCTAACCAGGCAACTGGCTGCAAACATAATGCTGACCGTATTCCAGGGATGAAACCCCGGTTTGCTGCTGTAGCGTTGTCGCCAGCTTACGATGGCTCCGATCGTTGCCCAGGCAAGAATCCACAGCCCTTCCAGTGGCTCATTCCAGGTCTTCAGCGTCGGCATTCGTCCATCTAACGTCGCGCTGAGAATCTGGCTGATAAAGTTGGCATGGATGGTGATACCTGCCATGCGCGTAGGAGCCGTTAAACTACTGCTGTACGGCACATAAAACAGATCTTTTAAGCTTTCAGCCGTGGCACCAATGAGGACAATGCGATCACGCATCAGATCTGGCGGCGACCTGCGTTCCAGCACATCCGTGAGCGTTACTGTGTGAAAGCGTTGCAGGGTGCCACGATAGGTCAGCATTACCTGATAGCCACCTGCTTGAGCGCCCACATAGCTGCCCGTATAAGCGTCCAGCGCTGGAAAGACTGCCGCGCCTAGCTTTATGCTTTGGTCAGCGGTTAGCTCTGGCTCAATGCCGTGGTTTTCTAAATAACGGGTTGCCAGCATAAACCCAAAGCTGAAGACGTTCTCGCCTTTACTGTCTTCCAGATAGAACAAGCCACGACGCACTTTGCCATCGCCATCCAGCGCAAAGTCGTTTGCGCCGACCTGATCACGCTGCTTCAAAACGGGCGGTGGATTGACTGGAGAACTATCGCTACTGCTGGCAACCTTCTGGACACCAATGAGGTTTGGGGTTGTTTCAAAGAGCTTCGTTAAGGTCTGGCTACCCGGCTCTACAGGCAAGTCGCGGTAAAGGTCAAGCCCAATCGCGGCTGGTTTCTGTTGCTTGATTGTTTGCAGTACATTGGCAAGTTCGGCATCCGTCAGCGGCCAACGACCGACCTTTTGCACATCAGCTTCGTTGATTTCAACAATGACAATGCGAGGGTCAATCGCTTCCTGCGGGCGCATGAGAAAAAACTGATCCAGCACCGGAAACTCTAGTGCTTGCAGCAAGCCCAAGGATCGCAGACCCAAAACGGCGATCGTCACGCTAGGCACAGCGATGATGACACCACGCCATTGCCAGACTTTTTGTTTTAGCGCTTTCCACATAGGGCAGTTCCGGGGCGTTTGTGAATCTTGCGTTATTAGCCTTTAGCCTTTAGCTTTAGCCAATCTTATGGGCAGCAAGCTACAGTCCCCACTGATCTATGCTACGGCTTCACCGTGTTAGCAGTTACCAAAGGTGCTGCTGCAACCGCATCTAACCCGACTGATTGCAGTACCTCGCGCCAGTCTTGAAGAAACTTGGTGTTTTGTGGGTATTGCTGCTGAAGATCTGCCAGGGTCGCCAGGGTTTCGTGCCAGATGCCAGCTTCTGCATAGAGATTGGGGCGATTGCCTGGTAGCGTTTTCTGAAGCGCTTTTGTCAACGCTACGTCAGGAACGGTTCGCTCGATCCACCCTTCGACAGTAGGGCTGCCACTCAAGCCAGTCGTCGTATTGCAGAGGGTCGTGATATACCAGTGGTATTGCTTACCCACTTGCAGGATTGGGGCATCGTCTGGTAGGTTAAAGCGCACAACACTTGCTGTTGGCGGTAAAGCGAAGGTGGTTTCGTAAACAACCTCGGTATCGTTGTCACTTAGGAGCAGAAAGCCTGCCGTTTGCGCGGGTGACTGAGGCACGTAGACAAAAAAACTGGGACGCTCGGCAACTGTCAAGCCTAACCGAGTGCTGGGCTTGAGTGCTGTTAGTGCTGGCTGACTGGGCGATTTCTTTGCTGTCGAGCAAGAGCCACGGCTTGCTCCACCGGCTGTCGAAATCGGTGCGCCACGCTTCGGTACTTTAAATTTAAGGCTAATTTTAGAGGGGGGCGCGATCGTCGATGGGTTGGCTGCTGGCGCTGCTTGAGCAGACAGCCCAGCCAGACCCAGACTTGATATAAACAACGCCAGGTAAAGGATAGTTTGATAGCGCGAACTTTTTTTACAGGTCATAGTGACCGTCCCTCAATACTTTCGGTACTAATAATTAAAACTGGCTAGATTTCAGTTCACTGCTCAAGTCAGGGTTTCCAGCGTTTTTCGACGAAACATTCTGACTGGGTCTTTTGCGTTTGCTGGAGAGGCACTGCTGATCAATACTCTAAGATTGCCCACTGTGCCTTACAAAATCTCGCTGTGATCTATTGCAAGACTTCTTCAAGTTTGTGCTGGTTCCACAAGGTTTGATACGGTCCTGGTTGTCCTATTAAGACAGCGTGAGTACCAGATTGAACGATCGTGCCCTGCTCCATGACAAAGATGCGATCGGCACTTGCTGCCGCCGACAACTGGTGTGAGATAAAGAGGACGGTTTTGCGATGGGTGCCTTCAGAGAGGTTTCGCAAAATTTGGGTAGCGGTCTGATTATCCACACTCGAAAGAGCATCATCCAGGATCAGAATCGGTGCATCGACTAGAAGTGCCCGTGCAAGTGCTGTCCGTTGACGTTGACCACCAGACAAGGTAATGCCGCGTTCGCCGACGATCGTCTCGTACTGATGTGGAAAATTGAGAATTTCGCTGTGGATTTGTGCCTGTTTTGCAGCATCAATGACCCTGGCTTCGTCTGCGCCCGGCTCACCATAGCGAATGTTGTTTTTAATTGTCGTGCTGAACAGAAAGCTGTCTTGAGGGACGTAGGCGATCGCGCCACGGAGATCCGCAAGTCGCACCTGGGTAATGTCGAAGCCGTCTAAAAACAGTTGACCGGGAGCAATGTCTAGTAGCCGCGGCAGTGCATTCGCCAGCGTCGATTTGCCAGAGCCGATCGAGCCCACAATGGCAACGGTTTCCTGCGGTTGAATGGTAAAACTTACTGCTTGCAAGGCAGGTTTGCTGTTGCTACCCTTTGCTGTTGGAAACGCAAACGTGAGATGGTCGGCAGTCAACTCACCCCGAATTTGCGATTGTGACAGGGCGATCGCGTTGGGCTGATCGCGAATGCTGGGTTGTACCGTAAGAATGGCTTCGATGCGATCGACGCTTACCTCGCCTCGCTGGTATGCCGTAATGGTAAAACCCAGTAATGCCGCCGGAAACGCTAGTTGCCCTACATACAGCAAGAGTGCCACAAAGTCTCCGACGGTAATAGCACCTTCGTTGATGGCGCTGACTCCAAACCGCAACACGACCAGCAGCCCAACGCTTGCCAAACCGGGCAGCAGCGGCAGTAGCGTACTCCGCGTCAATGCCAGCGACAGATTTGCCTCCAAAAGCTCCTGGTTGCGACGCTGAAACGCCTCTCGCTCGTTTTCTTCCTGGGCGTAGATCTTTACCAGGGAAATGCCGCTCATGTCTTCCTGGATTAACTCGCTGAGGTCGGACAACTGCTCCTGCACGACAAGCTGTTCGCTCCGAAGCCGTGTGCTAAAGACCTGCACCAAGATCAGCATGACGGGATAGACTGCCAACGACAGCAGCGTCACCTTGACGTTGATCCTTAGCATGGCAGGTAAGGTTAGCCCGTACGCAAACAGCGTGTTTGCCAGACTCAGCACCGCAAAGCCCAGCAGACGGCGGATATTATCTACGTCACTGGTCGATCGATTGATGAGATCACCTACCGTATTCGCTGCAAAGTAGGATGGCTCCAGCGTCAGCAAATGAGCAAACACTTTCTGTTTCAGGTCAAACTCGACCTGGCGACCAACCCCAAAGAGCAGCGTGCGTGACGCCATTCGCACAATCCACATTGCCGATGCCATGCCCAGCACCAGGACGACATAGTAGAAAATCTGGCTGAAGCTAAACGTAATCTGAAGTCGATCGATCGCATCCCGAATCAGTAACGGAATGCGAACCCCCAAAAGATTGACCACTAAAAGCGCTAAAACGCCTGAGCCTGCTGCTTTCCAATGAGGAAGAAGGTACTGCCCCAGTTTACGCAGTCGAGATTGAGCCATGATTTGGTGTCGTACGAGATATCAATGCGTTGGATCGACGCAGAAGCTTTCTCATCCTAAACGAATCGGAGCGGCGATCGGGGGCAAAGCAGGACGGCTCGGTGACGGAAGGATAGCCGCAGGCGGCGCTAGCACTCGTGGCGATGCACCACCAAACCTGATCCAGCCACGCAGAAAATAGTAAATAGCATTGAGGTATTCTTCGATCGCCTGACTGCTCAACCAGAGTGCATCCACAGTAGGAAGCACATCAGTTGCCTGAAGCTGACGCTCAATTAAGTCACGACCCTGTACACGCCTCGCCAGGTGAGTCCCAGGCGGTATCGTAAAAAAGTCAGTTGGGCGGATGACGATAGTACTCTCATTAAACACACGGACAAAGGTGAGTGCAGCCCGATTCATATTGAGCGCGGTGCCAACCAGCGTCAGTTGATTGCCAAAATTGACCCGTTGAGCCTCCGTAAGAAGCCTGTATACGTTTTCAGCACTGCGACGCACGCTGATACCCTCATGATCCAGACGAATATCTGCTTCAGGCACACCCAGTGTCCGGGTTAGCAAAATTTGGATATCGCGGGCTTCCGATATTTGCTCTCTCGATTCGCCTTCCCTTTGTACGCGATCTGGGCGTGGCCCAGCACTAACGATGATCAAGGGGCGTGTCCCTGCACGAGCTTCTTCCTGATACAGTTGAGCGGCATAAATGATGCGATCGCCATGCTCAGTCATTTGAATCGGTTGCGTAGAAATGGCTTGAAACGCTTCAGGGCTGACAGGGCGTTCCACTCTTTGGGGCGCATTTGCAGGTGTGGTGGCTGGCGGCGTGGGTACATTCCCTAGTCGTGGTCTAAGCTGTAGGCGCGTCGTATTTTGACCCAACAACACAATGACTCGGCGGGCATCACCTGCAAGCGGCGGTTGTGCACCAATTAGCTCGATCGCCTCCATCTCTAGTTCTTGCGCCAGGTAGTAAGCCACAAGTGGGAAACAGCCAAGTGCCAGCAAGATCAGCGCGGCCGTAATCACATTTTTAATGACCTTGCCGAGTTTAACGCCAGACAGCAGGATCAGAACCAGTATGAGTCCCAGCCCTAACGGACTAAACGGAAACGAAATAATCCGCCACAGCACTTCCAGGACACCTGTATTCGGGGCAGGGGGGCCCCCAAAAAAAGATACCGCCAGGATGAGCAAAATCAGCAGCAGCACCAACATACCTAAAAAGGCTTTGGGCAATGCTTTGAGCAGCACAAACCAGGTGACTAGCCCAATCACAATCCACAGCAAAACCTGGGTAAGCAACAGAAAGACATCTGTAAGCAGTAAAACCATGCCGAGCGTTCCTACCTGCTTGCTACAACTGAATTTGCTTGATAACTATGCCAACGCGATCGCATACTCATATTGACTGCTGCCCAGACCCTCTTACAGACATCCTTTTACAGACACCATGATGCAACCAAATCGTGAATTGGCAACAATTCATCGGCGATCGACTGTAGGGGCTGAATCGATTGAAAGCGGCAGGTAACAAGCAAACTACCAAAAATCCACCTGAATCATACGCTGTTTTAGTACAAACGTTTTTTAGAACAGCCGTTTATTGAGTGCGTTTGCTTAAAGTCCATGCCAGTGATCGCGATCGCAGTTCAACTTGGTCTGAGAAAGTAGTAATTGGTACGGTCTTAGCACTAAGCAACCCAAGCAAAGAGGGCGCATTCAGCGCCCTCTAGTCGATTTGAAAAAATGTTTTGGTTCAAAACTTGCAGCTAGCAAAGGGACTTAAAAAGCACCAACTTTAGCCAAAATGACGTAGACAGTGCGCGCAATCAAAGTCAAATCATAAAGCGGATGCCATTGCTCTTGATAGCGCAGATCAAGCTTAACAATGTCCTCGAAATCCTTGACCATCGATCGACCGTTGACCTGCCATTCTCCAGTCATACCGGGCTTGACGTTTAGCCGCTGCCAGTGATGGCTGTCATACCGTGAAACCTCATCAGCCGTAGGTGGGCGCGTTCCAACCAGGCTCATTTCCCCCAGTAACACATTCCAAAACTGGGGAAACTCATCCAGGCTGCTACGACGCAGAAACCGACCAATCCTTGTCACGCGAGGATCATCCTGATTTTTGAAAATCAGCCCGCTTGCTTCATTCTTTACCTGCGACTTCAGAGCATCCGCATTTTGTACCATTGAGCGGAACTTGTAGATGCGAAATGTCTGCCCTCGTAGACCGTAACGTTCTTGAGCATAAAAAATTGGACCGGGGCTATCTAGCTTGATGGCAAGGGCTAATGGAATAAAGAGTATTGCTAGTAGTAGTAAGCCCACTAGACTACCCACTACATCGACAGCACGCTTGAAGAGGCAGCGAGTCGATCGATGGGGTGTTTGGCTCTCTATAAGAGTTGATAGCGATGGGTCAACCATTGCCGTAAGAAAGGTAGATTGCATAGTCACTCCAGCTTTAAAAAATAAAACCGTATAAATACGTATAAAACCTAGCTAAACTATAAGCCCTACTTCATAGCACCTGATTACCTACGCTGATCCACTGACCTAATCTTTTCGGCAACTTCATAAACCAACTTTTTTATAAAGTTATTGTAAAGTTGGGGCGAAATCCACGCTAAGAAATGGTGTGTCTAGACCTGCTAAATCATTTTGTGTAGGGGGTACTTCTAGCACGATGCAGCAGCACCAATTGCCTGAGGAACGAGAATTCAATTTGGGAAAGGGCATTGCCATGCTCTACCGCTACGGCTGCACAATCATTCAAGTGCTTTAACCGACATTTTTAAAGCAATGGCCTTACAACGATCGCAGTTGTGGCAGTAAGGCTTGGAGCGCTTTACCACGATGACTCAGGGTTTGCTTTTGCTCACGCGACATTTCGGCAAACGTGAGCTGTTGTTCGGCAACGTAGAAGATCGGATCATAGCCAAAGCCACCGCTGCCCCGTGGAGCGTGAAGAATGCTACCAGCGCAGACACCCTCCGCTTGTCGAACGATCGTGCCATCGGGTTGGGCGATCGCAATCACACACACAAAGCGGGCTTCACGATTCAGTTCATTGCCCAATTCACTCAGCAGTCGCTCAATCCGCTCTGCATCTGTCTTGCCATAACGGGCAGAATAAACGCCTGGGGCACCATCCAGCGCGTCTACTTCTAAGCCAGAATCATCAGCGATCGCCCATTCTCCCGTCGCCTGCGCTACCTGAGAGGCTTTAAGGCAAGCATTCTCGGCAAATGTTTCTCCTGTCTCCTCAATCTCCAGGGCTTCAGGCTTGAGCAGTAACTCCCACTCTAATCCCGCCAGAAAAGCCTGCATTTCTTTGAGCTTACCTGGGTTGCCCGTAGCCACTACCAGCGCTGTCATGTGCGTCTAAACCCCAAGATCTCAATGCTCAACTTTATACCAGGCATCCGACAACAGTCGCAAATGCTAACGGTCATCGGTCTGTTCTAGACCAGGCACTCCAGGTTCGTTGTCGTTCCCCAGACATGATCAATAAATGGCTGCCAGTGCAGCACATCTTCTAACAACGACTGATAGCCAGAGACATTTGGGTGCAGCCCGTCGTCACTTAACTGCGATCGACACCAGTCTGTACCCCGTTCTAACCACTGAGAAAAAACATCAAGGTAGGGAATCTGGTAATGCTGACAGGCTAAGCGCGTGACCTCTTTATAGCGAAACTGATCCGCATGGTTGTAATAGAAGCATTTCTGAAAGGGCATCTTGGCTTCATCAACCGGCACCATCCCGACAAAGAGAGTGGGGCATAACCGTTGTGCTTGCTCCAACAAGGCAGCCATTTCAGTCTCGAACCTGGCAAGATCTGTGAAATTCCGTCCCTGCGATCGCCCTAGGCGAGCCGAATCATTAACACCCACCGACAGAATCATCAAATCTGGTACACGATTGCGTAGCTCACCACGCTGGCGAAATTCGCTCTCCAAGCGCTGGGCAACTTGCTTCACCCCATCACCCCGAATGCCCAGGTTATAAAGCGCATAATCGGGACCACTCGACTGCATCCAACTTCGGCGCAGACGCTCAATCCACCCGCCCCCAACCGGATCGCCAAAGCCATAAATCAGGCTATCTCCCAATGCGACCACCTTTAGAGAGGGCACTGCCACAGCAGCACGGGCGTAGGTTGGCTGGTGCGTCAAACTAAGCGTCACTGGTTCCATACGATCCTGCTTTTGGTCAGCGACACGTTGAAAGGAGGTTTCTACCATTCTGTTAAACACTTTGCAAATCTTGATAACGCCTGAGCAGATTTGATCATTACTTTACATCGCGTTACCAATATAAACTGCCTTTTGACCAAGTACTAGGGATCAATGTGCCGTAGTCAGTATCACTGGTTATCCAATGCACCTTTTCTAATGGTTTAGAGTCTCGTCAAGGATGGAGCAATTTAGGGGAACCGTAACAGAAGTCAGTAACTCTTGATAGACTGGTGGCTACAGTTCTCCTTTGTTCTTCGCAATTACAGGCAAACTTTATGCAGAAGCGTACCGCGTTCGATAGCACTCAGTTGATGCGTCGGGCTGATGAATTGATTTCAGCCGCCTCCAATCGTTATCGGATTACGGTTCAGGTAGCAAACCGGGCAAAGCGTCGTCGGTTTGAAGATTTTGACAGTGTGGATGATCCAACCATGAAGCCGGTCATGCGGGCGATCGTGGAAATGTCAGATGAGCTAACCCAGCCTGAAATTATTGGTGAGTAGGTTGCTCAACTAGCTGACTCTCTGCAATTGAACGGGCGATCGTCATGCCAAAGAAAAAGACAGCACTTCGACTGACTGTGAGAACTCTGATTGCTTTTGTAAGCGGGTGGATTTTTCTGACGACTCTGGCAATCGTTTGTCCTGAGCCGTTTGGTTCGTTGCCTGCGATCGCTCAACGAGTGCGCCCAGAAACGGCATGGCAATCTGTCTATGAACGGTTGCCTGACCTGCCGAAAGAAAATCAGTATGTAAACAAAGAGACTGGTAAAGTTGAGCCAGACAATACTCTGGTCGGTCGCTTTATCCGCTATCACCTCTACGTTGCAGGGCGATCGCCGTCCTACCGTTTTGACTGGAAGCTGACACTGGCAGATTACCTGGGGTTGGGGTTGGATGGAGGGTTTGATGAAACTAGCTATCCTAGCCGTGCAACGCTGCGAACCAGTCCTGCCGAAGGTGACCGAGCGGCAATTAATCGTCTGAATCGATCGCAGCGCGAGGCATTGGTACAAGCTTTAGTGGATACCTTTGTACCCCAGACTACCCGTTCCTCCCAGCCAAAACCTACGCCTGCTTCACAACTTTTGAAGTAGAACGTGGTAAGACCACTGGAACTAATGTCGGCAGCACGGAATCGTTTTGTAAACTGATTGCTGAAGGCTCGATCGCCTATGTCATTACTGGCGATCGTATGCTCATTGCTGTTGGCTAGCTACCAAAGACTTA
>DATNQS010000023.1:0-2411 GCA_036703925.1 Candidatus Sericytochromatia bacterium | reverse complement strand
CTGCACATCATTCGTAAGCTAGGCGTGAAGGGCGGTGTAGGCTACGCTTACGAATTTGCGGGCAGCACGTTTGAGCAGATGAGCATGGAAGAACGGATGACCGTCTGCAACATGGCGATCGAAGGCGGTGCTCGTTGCGGCTACGTCAACCCTGATCAAGTTACCTTTGACTATCTCAAAGGACGCGATTTTGCACCCAAAGGCGCTGAGTGGGATAAGGCAGTTGAGTGGTGGAACAACATTCGCAGCGATGCCGATGCCGTCTACGATGATGTCGCTATCTTTGATGCCGCAACGATCGCTCCTACCGTCACTTGGGGCATTACGCCTGGTCAGGGTATTGCAGTCAATGAAACTGTGCCCACGCCCGATGAGATGCCAGCAGATGAACGGGCGATCGCGGAAGAAGCTTATCAATATATGGACTTGCAACCAGGAAAACCGATGGAGGGCATTAAAGTAGATGTTTGCTTCATTGGTAGCTGCACCAACGGCAGAATCAGTGACCTGCGTGAAGCCGCCAAATTTGCTCAGGGACGGCACGTTGCAAATGGTATCAAAGCCTTCGTTGTTCCTGGTTCCGAGCGGGTGAAAAAACAAGCTGAAGCTGAAGGGCTACACAACATCTTTGTGGAAGCGGGCTTTGAGTGGCGCGAACCGGGCTGCTCTATGTGCCTCGCGATGAACCCCGACAAGCTCCAGGGTCGGCAGCTCAGTGCGTCATCCTCAAACCGTAACTTTAAAGGGCGGCAAGGCTCGTCGTCCGGTCGCACGCTGCTCATGAGTCCAGCAATGGTGGTTGCCGCAGCGATTACAGGTCAAGTCACTGATGTCCGTGAGTTAATTTAGGCAGTACGCTCTTTTACTTGCTCTGGATCGTGATTCAAATAACCTTGTAGACCTCGCAATCTGTAGGGGCAAGAGCCTTTCGCATGGCTACGCTGAAGCAGTGGCATGCCCCTACCTGAAAAAGTAGACTTTAATTTAAGCTGTGTACCTTAACTTGGTCGGCACTAACCGTCGTGCAAGTTTTGGTGACGGTAAAAAGCGTAAGCATCAAACAGAGCGCCGACTAAACTGCAAGTTAAACCAATGACTAAAGCGCCTTGAAACGGATCGCCGCTACCGAAGACGGCTAGAAATTGCAGGAGTTTTTCGGCTCCGGCTCGACCGATCGCCTCCGCGAAAGGAACTTGTTCGAGCGTCGATAAGAGCGCCAGGATTATGCCAATGAGCACTATAGGGGCAGTAAAGCTAAACGTGCTCGTTAGCAATAGTGAACGGACGAAAGCTGGTGACATGAGCATAAAGCCAATAACATACTGATCAGAATTAAATGGTACTGAGGCAATGTGTTCTCTCTACAGTAGGAGCGATCGCCTGCAATTAGCGTGGGTGTGAGAAATCTTAAATCAAGCTTAAATATCTTGTTGAAGCTCTGTGAACAATTTCAAGAAAATCTAGACATAAGTTTTGTTGCACTAGGGTTTAACCGCAGTAGCCCCTTTCATACCAACTAGAAACTAGCTGTAGTTTCTGTGCCAGTTCACTCATTGCTTATAGGAAGGATTTATCAGCTACTTAAACCATTAAGGTAACAACGGTTCAAAGCTGTTTTTCTTCTGTAGAAGCTTTCACATCTATGAAGGTTTAACTAATTTGAATCACAGCGTCAGTGCAATCGCGCACCGCGAGAGTTAAATTCTTAAAAGCTGTATCGACCGTTACTTTATGTAATGTTGGAGGTGCAGGGTGTGTCACAAAGCATCTCCTGGGGAATACTGTCGCTAAATAGAGGAGTTGTAGGAGTTGTAGGTATGAAAGACCGTTCATTTATGTCGGAGACGTTTTTATCCCCAGTGCTAGCTTCGGCAGTACTGGGGCTTTTTATGGTTAGTCCCGCCTTGGGAACCGTTTTAGAAGAAGAGGTTCCAGGTACATCAGCAGTAGTAAGTCAGCAGCCTGCAATCGTGCCCTCGCCAGATGCTTCTCCAGCACTTTCGACTGCTCCCATACTTGCTCAAGCGTTGCCATCTGAACAAACAGTGCTACCTGAAGCGGTAGAGCAGAGCAATGATGTCGTTAGTTTAGACGCTGTTACCCAGCCAACGGACGGCATGGAGCAGGTGACATCTGTTTCTCAGCTAACTGATGTTAAGCCCACTGATTGGGCGTTTCAGTCACTACAGTCACTCGTAGAACGCTATGGCTGCATTGTTGGCTATCCTGATCAGACCTTTCGTGGCAACCGTGCGCTTACCCGCTATGAATTTGCCGCTGGCTTGAACGCCTGCCTCGATCGCATCAATGAACTGATTGCAGCGGGCACAGGTGATCTGGTTAAAAAAGAAGATTTGTTAGCAGTGCAAAAGCTTCAAGAAGAGTTTGCGGCTGAACTTGCGACTCTGCGC
>DATNQS010000022.1:0-4720 GCA_036703925.1 Candidatus Sericytochromatia bacterium | reverse complement strand
GAGGAAAACTATGGGTTGGTTACAACGAATTTTTGGTAAGGAAAAGCCTGCGGGCGCTCAAGTCAATCCGGCTCCGGCGCCTGTAACGCCAGAAGTGCCAGTAGCAGAGCAAACCGAAACAGGCACGATCGCACCTGAGCGAGTCGGGCTAAACGGCGAATATGACCAGAGCGGTCTTGCCAAGCGAGTTGCCCTCGCCTTTGACGAAGATTCTACGCTGGATGACGTGGAAACCCTATGGGTCGCGCAACTTGGTACAAATGTTGTGTTGAAAGGGAAAGTGCCCAGCCAGGATGTGCTCAACAAAGCGGTTCAGATTGCTAGCAGTGTGAGTGGCGCAACCGATGTCACCACGGCTGAAGTGACTGTGGGCTAACGATCGTATCGGTTAACGATCGCGCTGCCGCTGGTAAACACGAGTGTATCGTTAGCTCATAACGCTAGTAAAGGCAAGCGATCGCGAGTGATGTGTTGCTATCGATCGCTTGCCTTCACTCCCAACCATCGGCTTGCCGCCCGTTAAGCGGTACGATGAGGGATGCAAACGCAGGAACACCGCAAGCTATGCCCAATGCCTATGTGATCGGTCTGGGAAAATCTGGACTCGCAGCCGCCCGACTACTTAAGCGTGAAGGGTGGCAGGTAGCAGTCAGTGATTCCGGCAGTTCTGATGGGTTATGGCAACAGCAGCAGGTATTGACCGCTGAAGGCATTACGGTGCAGTTGGGCGAATCCCTCACTCCTGCCCGTGTGGAGGCATTGCATACAAAATCGGTTCAGCGGCTTGTCGTTAGCCCTGGTGTGCCCTGGGATTTGCCTGGGTTGGTACACGCTAGAGAGCTAGGCATTGAAACGATCGGTGAAACAGAGCTAGCGTGGCAACATCTGAAGCCTTGCCCCTGGATTGGTATTACAGGCACCAATGGCAAAACAACAACAACCGCACTCATTGCCGCTATTTTTCAAACCGCAGGGTTAGCCGCTCCCGCTTTTGGCAATATTGGGCTTGCCGCCTGTGAAGTGGCGCTCAGCGACAAAAAGCCAGACTGGGCGATCGCCGAACTCAGCAGCTATCAGATCGAATCATCGCCATCGATCGCACCCCGCATCGGTGTATGGACAACCTTCACACCCGATCACTTGAGCCGTCACAAAACGCTAGAACGTTACTGCGCCATTAAAGCTCAGTTACTCAACCAGTCTCACTATCAAGTTTTTAACGGTGATGATCCCTACCTGCGGAACTTAGGCAAACAAGCGTCTTATCCCGTGCGCGACACAGCCTGCTGGACAAGCGTTAACGGCAAGGCTGCCTTAATTGGCAACTCCCCTCACAGCGTCTACATCGAAGATGCCTGGGTACGAACATCTACCGAACTCATTTTGCCGATCGGTCTGCTGCGAATGCCGGGAGCGCACAATCGACAGAACCTCTTGATGGCAGTCGCCGCCGCAAAACTAGCAGGCATTGATAAAAGTGCGATCGCCCACGCCATTGCCAACTTCTCTGGCGTACCGCATCGCCTGGAACACATTCGTACCTGGCACGGCATTGACTTTATCAACGACAGCAAAGCTACCAATTATGATGCTGCCGAAGTGGGACTTTCTGCTGTCCAGCATCCCGCTATCCTCATTGCGGGCGGTGAAGCAAAGCAGGGTGACGATGCTGCCTGGATCGCTGCCATTCAAGCCAACGCGACTGCGGTACTTTTGATTGGTAACGCTGCCCCTGCCTTTGCCCAACGCTTACAGCAGGCAAATTACTCCAGCGTTGAGGTAGTGGAAACAATGGAACGAGCCGTCGAGCGATCGGCAGCACTTGCCAAACAGCATCAGACACCCGTTGTACTCCTCTCCCCCGCCTGCGCTAGCTTTGACCAATACCCAAACTTTGAACAACGCGGCGAGCACTTCCGTCAGCTTTGTCATGCGTTGCCAGAGTGAAAGATTAAAGGGGTGAAGAGTCAATCGAACTCAAAACTCGAAACTCAAAATTCTCCCTACTCCCTATTCCCTGCCCCCGACTCCTGCCTCTGGCAAAATTAACATTGCATCCCCAAAGGAGTAAAAGCGATACTGCTCTGCGATCGCCACCTGGTACAGATCCAACAAGCGCTGTCGTCCGATCAGGGCACTGACCAGCATCAGCAAGCTCGACTTCGGTAGGTGAAAATTTGTCATCAACCCATCGACGACTCGCCATTTGTAACCGGGGTAAATGAACAGATTCGTCTTGCCGCAAAAGGTCTGTATCATACCGCTTTGCGCTGCTGCTTCGAGCGATCGCACCACGGTTGTCCCGACGGCAATGATGCGTCCACCTCTTGCTTTGGTTTCCTGAATCTTCGCCACCGTTTCTGGCGGCACGTCTACCCATTCAGCGTGCATGGTGTGGTCGGTGATTGCCGCTGCTTCCACGGGACGAAAAGTACCTACGCCCACGTGCAACGTCACAAACGCCTGCTCAATGCCGTGTGCTTGCAAGCGTTCCAGTAAGGCAGGCGTAAAGTGTAGTCCTGCTGTCGGTGCCGCGATCGCACCAGGGCGATCGGCATAGACCGTCTGATACTGCTCTGGCTGTGCCTCTGACTCAGTGATGTAGGGTGGTAGCGGTACTTGCCCAAGCCGCTCAATCCACTCGTCGAGCGTGGTTTCCGGTGGCACGTTAAATTGCAAAAGGCGTCCACCCGTAGCTGCATCGATCGCTAGAACCGTGGCACTTAAGCTGCCTGCTTCTTGCTGTTTGTCTACTGGCTCCTGCCCGCTAAACACGATCGTTGCACCCGGTTTAAGCCGCCGACCCGGTTTTACTAATGCCAACCAGCGATCGCTCGTACCATGCACAGTGCCTTCTAATGAATCGACAGCCTGTGGCTCTAGCAGCAGCACCTCTACAGGCATCCCGCTTGTTTTGTGCCCATACAGCCGTGCTGGAATCACACGAGTGTTATTCAACACCAATAAATCGCCCGCTCGCAACCAATCTGGCAACGTCTGCACGATCGTATGGCAATGCTGCACGGTATCCTGTACCACTAGCAACCGTGACTGATCACGAGGAACGCACGGCGTTTGAGCAATCAACCCCTCGGGCAACGTATAGTCATAAGCAGTCAGCAGGCGATCAGAACTCATTGCAGGCAGGTTAGTTTTACTAGAAGCAGTCAGCAGCAAGGCTCAATATACTCACATCTCGGCCATACCTACAAAGTCTGCTTACGTAGACTGGAAGATGGTTTAGTGTAATTCACCTACGTGGATTTTTTGTTGGTAGACGTGATTTTAACCGTTAGTTGAGCCTTTAGCCTTTAGCGTTTAGCCCCCATCCCTTATCACTCAACCTTTCTCTCTTCCTTTCGGATTGGGTGATAACCCGCTCCACTTCGGGGGGTTCTCCCCTGGTGCTTACTGATACGTTTAGGGGACTATAGATGGTGTAAGCGGTTGCTGGTCTAAAAATTGTGGTGGACTATCTGTATTATCTTGCAAATGCGTCCCTTACATTAAGGGTTGTAGAGTATCTACACTGCTCGAGTAGGCTTCCAGTCAGCTTTATGACGGTGATCCACCAGATTGATGGTTGGGTTGTAAAGGTGAAAATGAGCCGTTGCCTGGAGCCTCACGAACATGGAGACTTCCGAGCTTTGATGCATGAATTGGGAATTCCATATGACCCAGGTATTCGTGTCCAAATGGCACTGTGGGGTTTGGAAACGGGGCAGTCACCAGTTGAGGTAATGCACCGCTATCAAGTTGCAGTCGTTTCGCACGGCACACCCGAGCGCGAGGAGATTGAAGCGTTTCGTCAGCAGTTTGTGCAGGGGTTAGGCTACTGTCCAGAAACCTTGGCGTGAGGCATAGGGAAGCAGACGTATCGCTAGATATCCTACTGTCTTGATACGTTCTACTTAATACATCCTAATCGAGCATGAAGGCAGCAGGAATATAGTCTTGAAGCGTCAGGTTGTAACCAGCGATCACTGTCCTCTCCTGGCTTACATCATCTGACAACGCAGTTGGTTGTGGCTTATACTGACAGCAGACCAAAGCTACATCAAATTGGCAAGGCAATTCTGCCCAGTCGGGATGATCTGCTAAAAAGAGTTGTGCCGTTTTCCAAAGTTTTGACCGCTTCTGGGCGGTGATTGCTAGCGCACCATCACTGTCCCAGTTACCCCGACTGCGGGTTTTGACCTCAACAAACGCCAGGGAGATCGGCTGAGTTGGTAGTTGTGCTGATGGCTGACCAACGACTAAATCGAGTTCGCCCCATCGACAGTGCCAGCGTTTCTGCAACAGAAGCCAGCCACGATCGCACAGCCATTGAGCTACCAGGGCTTCTCCTAAGGAACCAATATCTGAAGCTTCTGCTTTGGTATGATGCTTGCGGCTTGTTTGAAGCTTTGGCTTTTGGGGCATGAGCGGTGGAACAGAACGAGATACTAAGTCTTTCTTCAATACTTTAATATCGACAATCCCGGCGCTAA
This sequence comes from Candidatus Sericytochromatia bacterium, assembly GCA_036703925.1. Classification (GTDB taxonomy): domain Bacteria; phylum Cyanobacteriota; class Cyanobacteriia; order Leptolyngbyales; family Leptolyngbyaceae; genus Stenomitos. Next base: position 230 of record DATNQS010000022.1, on the reverse strand, counting down.
ACTCACGTTGCTGAAGCGCTTTACTGTTTCGGTTTGCTGCTGTCAGGCTAGAAGCGCAACGGATTCAGGTAGGATCGAAGGGAAGTAGCGATCGTATCCACTTACCCAGCGACAAAGCGTCTGCTCGATGCTGTGAGCAAATGTGAAGGCGCTACTACGATCGCAGTTAGGTTCGGTAGTAAGCAGCAACAATGAGCAACAAACGATTGGGCACGGCAATCGGTCAGCAC
>DATNQS010000021.1:0-2987 GCA_036703925.1 Candidatus Sericytochromatia bacterium | reverse complement strand
AGCCGGAGCCAACAAAATTTGCAGTCCTCGCAGACCCGCAGAAATCGAGATGACATCGAACACTTCAATCAACTCGTCGATGTAAACGGGATAATCTTTTTTGCAGGCGAGGGCAGTCACACCACCACGAATGTAGCCTGTAAGCGGCTGGACTTCTTTTAGCGGGACGGTTTCGACATTGCGATCGCCCGCCAGCTTTGCCAATGCCTTGAGGTCAAGCTGTGTGTTGCCAGGGATCACGGCAAGGCAAATACCCGTTTTTGCACCGCGCACTACAAGCGTTTTGAAGACCTGTTCGGGCGGCATTCCTAGCTTTTGAGCGACACTCTCAGCCGCTAGATCGTCAGGATCAACGACATACTCACGCAATTCGTAGGCAATACCCAGCGTATCTAAGAGGCGTACTGCGTTAGTTTTCATGACAGGTGACCGAAAGCAAACATGGGGTTTTAAGATTGTGTCCTGAATCTGTGCGTTGACGCTACGAGGAACTGACGTGAAACCTATCTGGTTAGTGAGTCTTGCTGGCATTGGTTTGGGACTGATGTGGTTTGCGATCGCCCATTCTTCACGACCCTCTTCACCATCACAGCCTCCCCCAACCAATAGTGTGCCTACGCCTGCGGCAACTCCATTAGCACGCCTTGAATACAAGTCTTACACGCTACCGGACAGCACCGTTCATACGCTCAAAATTCCAGTACATAGTCGCTTTGAGGTGACACCTGCTATCTCAGACACCGTGGAAACGTCCGCTGCGATCGCTCGACGAGAGGGCGCGATCGCGGCGCTTAACGGTGGCTTTTTTGATCCAGAAAACCAAAAATCAACTGCCTACATTGTGTTGAACGGTAAGCAAGTTGCCGATCCGACGCAGAACGAACGCTTGATGAGCAATCCTGAACTGACCCCCTATTTAGACAAAATTCTCAATCGCAGTGAGTTTCGGCAGTATCAATGTGGCGATCGCCGCCAGTACGACATCGCGCTGCATCGCGCCATGATCCCAACCGGCTGCGAGTTGGTCAACGCCTTGGGTGGCGGGTCGCGTCTGCTGCCAGCAATCACAGCACAGGAAGAGGGCTTTGTTGCTTATGCGAACGGTACCATCATCCGCGATGCGCTAGGAAGCCGCCAGCCCAATGCCAGAACCGCGCTCGGCATCACACGCGATCGCAGCATCCTTTGGGTTATGGTGGCGCAAAAACCAAAGGATGCGGCAAGTGGCATGACGTTGCAGGCACTTGCCGACTTCATGAAAACGCTGGGTGTTGAACAAGCCATGAACCTGGATGGCGGTAGCTCATCATCGCTTTACTACGATGGCAAAAGCGCCTACGGCAAGGTAGACGAAGCAGGCAAGCCACTGATTAGACCTGTTAAATCAGTCTTATTAGTGAAAATGCATCGTTAGAGACTCTGTAGATTTAGATCCCCGACTTCTTCAAGAAGTCGGGGATCTAGAAGCCGGGGATTTCGTAACTGCTGTACAAAGTTTTGGTTGCGTTCTTGCCAAAATCATTTATAGTACTATTGTACTAAATATTAAATACGTCCTGAGAAGGAAGTCGCTGCTTAAGCACGATTGTAAGCAAGGAAAGTTTTGGTCACAGTGTTGATAGCTGCAGTGAGCGATCGTTGTCAGCCTCTCACCATCCTTCCGCTTATGGCTACCCTCTCAGGCGGCATCTTTGTCAGAAAACATCGATTCAGGCAACAGCACGTCTTTAGATGGACTGGGCATACTGCCTGCTCGATCGCACTCACGGCTCATCACTTTCGGGGAATGAAACGATGCATCGTCGCAAATCTCGTACTGATAGTGTGAAATATATGCTGGCTGGTGGCTCTGTCGTTGCAGCCTTTGGCTTGTTAGCAGACCCACGCGCCCTGCTGCCAACGCCTGCACCGACGCAAGCCGTCTGTCAGGAAATCGTACAGTCGAAGGCAATTCTGTCGCGAGACCAGCTCTCTCAATTGCTGGCAGTGCCAGAGCGTTCTCACAAAACGCAGGTGAGCCGAATCGTTAAAGAGCCTTACTGCAAGCTGCCATCGATCAACGTGCGGGCAGGTGTTTCGTCGCGTCGCGAAGCTTACCCGCTGGCATTTGATTCGCAGACCTGGCTGGTTGTGCTCTATGAGGGTGATGAATATGCCGGTTATGACTTCAGTTTCCGTCGTTAGCCATACCAGCATGTCTAGCAAAGCAGTGTGTCTGAGAGCGATCGCAACGATTGTCAGTCTTGTTCTACTCCTTGGCTGCACCCGTCCGCCCAGCAATGAAGCAACGCTTGACATCAAGCTCTACCAAACATGGCAACTGCAACCAGGCGACACCATTGGCGATCGTCGTGTTCTCGGTGGTCTTGGCGATCTTTCCATCGCGCTGGATGGCAACACCGTCTATGCACCCTTTGACGGTCGCACCCAGCTTGATAAACGCCGCTGCCTCATCTTCTCCAGCCCTGATGTACCTGCTTACCTGTTTCGCTTCTGTGGTTTGAACGAGCCGCAGCTCCGTACGCTCAAGCAAGGTGACGCGATCGGCAATGGTGATCTGCTTCAGTTTGCCGCCTTACGCAAACAGCCTAACGGCACCTGGGCGATTGTTGAACCCGCCAAAGCCATCTTAGAACGCACCCTAAAAAAGTCCTAGAGAGAGGATTACCCACAGATTTTGCCCCTCCAGCGGTCAGCCTTTTGCCCTCTGCCTTTTGCCCTCTGCTCTCTGCCCTCTGTCCCCTCCCATCCCTCCACCAAAGCCGCCCATGAAATCCCCTGCTCTGATTGCTCTTAGCCTGGTTGCGTTTTTCTCAAGCGCGTCTGCTGCTCGTGCCGATGCGCTGGCTGCTCCGACTGATAATGGTGGCGCGATCGACCTATCCCTTGGCAAATCCGATCCTGCTACCTTGGCGAGTGCAACAACACCGCCAGCGGAGAAGCAAGTCGAGAAGCAAGCTGCGCCTACCGAACCCACTACCCCAAGC
>DATNQS010000020.1:0-8451 GCA_036703925.1 Candidatus Sericytochromatia bacterium | reverse complement strand
TGCGTCTGCTCATCATCCTGGTAAGTGCCAATAAAGACGGGCACCCCGTACCGCTCGACTAGACGCGAGGCGACAATGCCAATCACGCCGTGATGCCATCCGGGTTGCACTACCACCAGAACACGTCCTTTGGTGGGCGGTGCAAAGGGACTAGCTAAACCGTTCGCCGTTTGGTTGATAGCAGCTTCGACGATCGCGATCGCTTCTTGCTCAATCTGTTCACACAACTGCTGGCGCTGCTTGTTAATCTGCTCGCACTGCATTGCCCGCTCCAGCGCCACACCCTCATCGTCAGTAGTCAGTAGCTCAATCACAATTTGCGGATCAGCTAGCCGTCCCACGGCGTTAATGCGCGGTCCTAACCGAAAGCCGATCGCTTCTGGTTTCATCTGCTTGGCACCGCTTAAACCCGTCACCTGAATTAATGCTTGCACGCCTGCCAGCTTCGATTTTGGCAACAGTTGTAGCCCCTGTCTCACCCAGCGTCGGTTTACGCCCGTTAGCGGTGCCAGATCCGCGATCGTACCGAGGGTAAACAACTCCAGCAATGAGTTACCTAACTCGTAGGTTTTGCCCAGGCTTTGCGCCAGCGCGATCGCCAGAATATAGGCAACGCCCACGCCTGCCACACCGCGATAGGGCGAAGTGGTAGCAATCAGCTTGGGGTTGAGAATGGCATTTGCCTCTGGCAGGGTTGGCGGCAAATCATGGTGATCGGTGATGATGACAGCCACCCCTAGTTCGCGGGCACGGGCGATCGGTTGATGAGCCGCAATGCCGTTATCAACGGTCAAAATCAGCTTTACGCCTTCGTCGTAGAACTCTTCTACAATGCGCTGGTTAATACCGTACCCTTCACTCATGCGGCTAGGAATGGCGTAATCGACCTGTGCGCCCAGTGTTCGCAGTGCCCGTAGCAATAGGGCTGTACTGGTCATCCCATCCGCATCGTAATCACCGCAAATCGCAATTTTTTGGCGCTGATTAATGGCATTGATCAGCAGTTCTAAACTAAGCGGCAGATCCGTAAAGTCGTCCAGCGGTGAAGTAAGCACCTCGGTTTCTGGATGCAAAAAGCGTTGCGCTTCCTCTGGGGAGCTGATGCCCCGGTTTAGCAGCACTTGTGCCAGTAGCGGGGAAAGGTGGGTCGCCTGAGCGATCGCATTTGCCTGGTCAGTTTGAGCGATCGCGATTTGCCACCGTTGATCGGGTAATTTTCTGACTGTGGCGGCATCGGGAGAGAGTTGCTTGATCACAGAATGATTTGAGTTACAGGCTTTCAAAAAACAGACCAACCGTTAGCAGTGTTGAAATCAGCGCTCAGTATGCACCAAGCGAGAAGCCATCTCCTACAGACGAGATAGTTTGGTACAAAGGTATTGTTTCCTTCACCGCCATTAAATTTACCGCACGTTAACAGTAATTGACGCATGAATCTCTATAAAAAGGGGGAGCAATTCTGACTAAAAGTTCGTCACTTGAGTCCATTGTCAGCCTTTAGTAAGCACGCTTGTGATGCGACACAAAGATGACTATGATTCCTGTCAGCGTTGCAGAAAAGTTGAGGGTGATTACACTGAAGCTATGCATTCGCGCCAATCTAGAGCTAACGCTGTTTAATCTGATTGCGAATTAATCTGCTGAAGAAGCAGGTAATCAAAAACCCAGTTACTTATTCCAGGAGTTCACCGATGATGAAACATATTTTGGCAGGTTGTTCACTTCTGGTTGCGGTAGCTGTCAGTAGCTTGCCAGCACAAGCACAGAATGCTCCTGCCCCTGCTGCCAAGCCCGCCCCAGCAACTCAGACTGCTCCAGCGGCAAAGCCCGCGCCAGTAACTCAGACTGCGCCAGCGGCTAGCCCTGCACCGACCAAACCAGCCACCACTCAAGAAAAAGTGAGTCCAGAGGAGCTGAAAAAGTTTGCAAGTGCGACCAAGCAATTGTTAGCGATCGTGAATGACACAGAAAGCCAAATGGTGCAGGCTGTAGAAAAGCAGGGGCTCTCTCAAACCCGTTTCAACGAAATCTACCAGTCGAAGCAAAACCCCAGTGCTAAACCAGCTACCCAAATCACCTCCAAAGAAGAGGCGAGCTACAAGCAAGCAGTAACTCAGCTCACCCAGCTTCAGAAAGATGCCCAGACTAAGATGGATCAGGTTGTGCAGGCACAAGGGCTACCCATGGAGCGGTTCAACCAGATTTTTGCAGCTGTGCAAAAAGACCCACAGTTGAAGCAAGAAGTGCGGAAAATGATCCAAAACTAACTGCGATCACAGCGCTCTCAGTCGGTAGCCAACATTAGGCTTAGGCTCAGAGAATTAGAGCACCTGCAAACCCCCACTTCGTAAGGGCATGGCAATGCTATGCCCTACACTAAAAGGCTAGTTCTCTCTCATCTTTGTCTCTTAAGGCGCTCATCTACCAACCTCCTTTCCCTTCATCGGAGACAGGTCAACAATGCGGCTTCCCGCAGCTTCGCATCAGCTCTTTGTAGATAAAATTCCTGGATGACTGTCACCAAACCTGCCCCATCTCGCCGTTCCCAACTATGGACGGGGTTGCTCCTAAATCTGCTTGGCTGGCTCGTTCTCAGCCCCGCTCCCACACAGGCAGCCGAAAAAATTTATATCTCGTATGGTCTTTTGGAGCGATCGATTCCGGTTTCTTCCCTGGAAGCCTATGCCAAAGACGGCACGATCGACGATGACCTGGCTGTTTACGCGCAGTATGGAGATGCAGAACAGCTCGCGCGGCTTCAAAGTGCGCTTGTAGCTCGGGCAGATGTTGATCAAGTGACTGTCGCGCAGTTTCTTTACACGCCTCAGGGCGAAGTGCTGCTGAAACGGTTGGGGCAAGTGATTCAGCCAGAAACACGGGATTCTGGCTTTAAGGCAATTCGGGCAGCGCTGATTCTGGCAGCTGCCGATCCAAAAGGGCTGACGTTTCTCAATATTCTGCGTCGCTTCCCGACCCGTGCTTTGCGGATTGATGTAGCACAGAGCTTGCAGATTGCCGCTGACGTGGGGCAACTGATCGATCAAACCCAGCGAGCCACAACTGTGGTGACTCAAGCAGCCCAGCAAGAGCAAGCGACAGACGGCATTACTATCCCATTCCCAGATCTGCGGCAACGAGGCTCATTCACCTGGCAAAAACAAACGATCGAGCTAGTAGACTCTAGCCGTAGTGCGTTGCGAAATCCTACTCTTACGCGGGCTGTTGCACCTTCGGCTCAAGCCGTTTTGTCAGAGGTGCTTCTGGATGGCACAGTTGGTGGGCGATCGATTCCTGTTGATCTCTATCTACCGAACCAAACGCAACCACAGTCGACCGTTCCGGTTGTTGTAATTTCGCATGGGCTTGGCTCCGATCGCACTACCTTTGCCTATTTGGCCATTCACCTGGCATCCTATGGCTTTGCTGTGCTGGTGCCAGAACATCCAGGGAGCAACGCCGCACGGCTTCAGGCACTGGTCACTGGTACGGCTAGCGAAGTTTCTGAACCCGCCGAGTTTGTGAATCGACCGCTGGATATTACCTTTGTACTCAATCAGGTCGAAAGCCGAGTTAATGCGACACCAGAGCTACGCGGGCGGCTCAATTTTCAACAGGTGGGAGTGCTAGGGCAATCGTTTGGGGGTTATACCGCGCTAGCGCTGGCAGGCGCACCAATTAACCCACAGCAGCTACAGGCAAGCTGTCAGAATTTAGAAGAGACGCTGAACCTATCGCTGCTGTTGCAATGTCGGGCAGGTGCGTTGGCGCTGCCAGTACCCGCACTACAGGACGGACGCATCAAGGCAGTCTTTGCCATTAATCCCATCACAAGTGCCGTATTAGGACAGGCCAGCCTCAGCCAGGTTAAAGTGCCGACCCTGTTGGTGACTGGCAATGCCGATACGATTGCCCCGGCTGTCCCAGAGCAAATCCAGCCGTTTACCTGGTTGGCTACAAACGAACGCTATTTGGTGCTGATGGAAGGTGGCACGCACTTTTCGACTTTAGACCCAACCGCGTCTAAAGATGTGGTGCCGCTACCCCAGGAAGTGATTGGTCCCAGCCCTGCCACCGGTCGTCGTTATGTTAATGCGCTAGCAGTTGCTTTTTTCCAAACCTACATTGCGAATCAACCAACCTATCGCAGCTATTTGAGTTCTTCCTACAGTAACGCCATTAGTGAAGCGCCGTTGCCCTTAAGCATCCTTCGCACCTTGACGGCTGATCAGCTTAATCAAATCGCCGCTAGTTCTACGCAACCCATCACAACTGCTGCACCGTAAGTAAGAAAGAAGAGAGGGAACGACGTATCGCCTAAGGTTCGATCGACTCTGCTGCCAAGAGCCGCTGTAACGGGGCAACCAGCAAGGGTAAATCATTCTGAATACCATCCCAAACAATTTGCGGGTCAACCTGAAAATACTCGTGAGCAATAAGGTTCCGCATATCTCCCATCTGCCGCCAGGGGATCTCGGGCGCACGCTGTTGGATAGCCACAGGAATATTTCTAGTTGCCTCTCCAATGACAATGAAATCAAAAAGCACGGCTCTAACGATCGTCTCGTTAGACTCAAATTCTGCCCATGTCATACTTTCGGTACGGCGTTGAATGCCAGCGATCGCCATTAGAATATCCTGGGTGCGAAGTCTCCAGTCTCTAGAACACACGGATCACATCCTTCAGCACAGGTTCGCGCAGATGCTGCCGTAGGGTTGTCACTTTTCCTAAGTCAACTGAGCAGCCCAAAACATCTTCTAGATAATGCCGAATCCGAATAAATTGCAGTAAGCCGACAGCACGATTAAACTCTACTAAGAAATCGACATCGCTTTCAGGACGAGCTTCATCGCGTGCAACAGAGCCAAAGAGATCGAGTGACTTCACGCCCAGTTGCTTGAGTTCTTCCTGGTGGGCTGCCACTAGAGACAGCACTTCATCCCGTTTCATCGCCATCTTTCCATACCGCTCTTTCTTCAAATCATATCGGTTGTAAAGCTATAGATGGTTTGTGTTTGTAAGGTTTCGCTGAGCGTCGAAGGCTTTTGCTGGAGAGAGAAAACCTGACGATCGATTTGCACCTGTAAGCCTGTGAGTGGATCGGTGCCGGGAGAAACAATAAACTCAAGCGTTTGCAGGTTGGGCAACGCGACGAGGCTATCCAAAATATTGGCGATCGCTTGCACATAGGGATGCCCAGGCATGTGATACCAGTCTGGGTTCCCCAAAAGCGGTTGGTCAAAGCCGAGATGAACAATCAGCGCAGAGTCACCAAACAACGCTTTGGCAACGGGTCGCACCTCTTCTTGCAGCAGCAGATCGTGTGCCTTCGCCAGGTAGCGTAGTTTTTGGAGGCGATCGTAGCGCTCTGCCACAGTATCAGCAGTGGCTTGCCAACGAATTGCCAGCGTCACCAGATACGTCCGTAAGAATAAATGACCCAGCTTTTCGGCTTTCGTTGCCAGGTAATCGGAATTGTAAGCAGTAGCCTCAATCAGCAATGGCACCCGTTCAACAATCTCCAATTCATAGCCCTTCAGCCCAGCAACTTTGCGGGGATTGTTGGTAATCAGCCGCATTTGACGGATGCCCAGGTCATTGAGAATTTGGGCACCCATGCCATAGTTTCGCAGGTCAGCCGGAAAACCCAAATGCTCGTTCGCTTCGACTGTATCCAAGCCCATGTCTTGCAGTGAGTAAGCCTTCAGTTTGTTCACCAGCCCAATGCCTCGACCTTCTTGCCGCAGGTAAACCACTACGCCCTGCCCCGCATTCTCGATCATCTTCAGGGCGGCTTGTAGCTGCATCCGGCAATCGCACCGGAGAGAGCCGATCGCATCGCCAGTCAAACATTCAGAGTGCATCCGCACCATCACAGCCGCATCATGAAAGGTCGCCGGATTGCCTTTGACGATCGCCACGTGTTCGGTGTTGTCTAGCGTATGGCGGTAGGCGTAGATCTGAAAGTGCCCAAATTCAGTCGGCAAATCGGCGATCGCTTCCCGTTGGATCAGCCGTTCATGCTCCAGGCGATAGCTGATCAGATCGGCAATGCTAATGATTTTAAGCTGATGCTGTTTGGCATACTCGATCAGTTCGGGTAGCCGTGCCATCGAGCCATCGGGATTTTGGATCTCGCAAATCACGCCAGCCGGATATAGCCCTGCTAACCGCGACAGATCAACAGCGGCTTCGGTATGCCCGGCTCGTTTTAGCACGCCGCCTTCTCTAGCACGCAGCGGAAACACATGACCGGGGCGACGGAGATCGCTAGGGCGCGTGAGCGAGTTGATAGTAATTTGAATCGTACGGGCACGGTCTTCGGCAGAGATGCCCGTTGTCACGCCAGCGCTAGGTGACGCATCAATGCTGACAGTAAAGGCAGTTTGGTTGCTATCCGTGTTATTCGTCACCATCAGCGGCAAATCGAGTTCATCGAGTCGATCGCCTGTCATTGCCAGGCAGATCAGCCCACGTGCCTCCACTGCCATGAAGTTGATCATGTCTGGTGTGGCAAATTGGGCAGCACCGATGAGGTCGCCCTCGTTCTCGCGGTTTTCGTCATCGACGACGACGATCGCCCGACCACATTTGAGGTCTGCCAGCGCTGTTTCAATGGCATCAAATTTAAAGGGAATGGGTTGAGAAGAATCAACAGAAACGTTCAAGGCAGGAGTACCGTAAAGTTTTTTGAAGCGAACTTATCTTTAAATTGTAGTCCTTTTACTTTGACAACACGGTGACTGATAGGGGCTGGGAGGAAAGAGAGGTGAAGCAGTGAAAGGGTGAGGGAGTGGAGGGGTAAAAGGGTGAGGGAGTGAAATAGGGGAAGGGTGAGGGAGTGAAAGGGTAAGGGAGTAGAGGGGAAGGACTTTATCGATCAAAGCTACGTTGGCGGTGCTTGCGTCGGGCGATCGCTCGTCTGCTTTATGTAAAGTCAGCAATTCTTGGTAGATGGCAAACGATTTTCCCAAAAATGGGTGCGCTGGTACTACAATGCATCAAACATTGAGTCGTTTGATCTGTAAAGAAGGTAAATCATCATGGGTGATGTAGGACGCATTCCGGTTGGTATTGTCGGTGCGTCGGGTTATGGCGGTGTGCAGCTAGTGCGCCTTTTAATGGATCATCCGCGTCTAGAACTTGCCTATCTTGGCGGCGAAAGCAGCGCGGGGAAGCCGTTTGCAGACCTTTATCCACACCTGGGACATTGCGTTCAGCAGGTTGTAGAGCCGCTTGATCTGGAGAAAATTGCCGATCGCTGTGAGGTCGTCTTTCTGTCGTTGCCGAATGGCTTGGCGCACAAGATGGCTCCCACGCTGCTGGCAAAGGGCTGTAAGGTGCTGGATCTGTCCGCAGACTATCGCTTTACCGATCTTTCTACTTACACAAGTTGGTACGGCGGCGATCGAACCGATCAGGCGATCGCGGAAACAGCAGTGTATGGCTTGCCAGAACTGTATCGCGATCGCATCGCTGAAGCCCAGTTAGTTGGTTGCCCTGGTTGCTACCCTACGGCGAGTTTGCTCGGTCTTTCGCCCCTGCTGAAACAAGGTTTAGTGATTCCTGAGACTGCCATCATTGATGCAAAATCTGGTACGTCTGGTGGCGGCAGACAGGCAAAAGTAGGGATGCTGCTGGCAGAAGCTGACAATACCTTTGCGGCATATAACGTTGGGGGCCGCCATCGCCACACGCCAGAAATTGAGCAAGTTTGCAGTGACCTGGCAGGGCATGAGGTGCTGATTCAGTTCACGCCGCATCTGGTGCCAATGGTACGCGGCATTCTGGCAACCATTTATGCCACCTTGCGCGATCCTGGACTGGTACGCGAGGATCTCTTGACCATCTACAACGCCTTTTACCGTAATGCACCATGGGTAAGAGTCTTGCCCAGCGGTACCTTTCCTCAAACAAAATGGGCAGCAGGCACAAACCTTTGCTACATCGGGGTCGAAGTTGATCCCCGCACTGATCGTGTGATCGTCCTCTCTGCGATCGACAACTTGATGAAAGGTCAGGCAGGGCAAGCAATCCAATGCGTCAACATCATGATGGGCTGGGACGAAACCCTGGGCTTACCGCAACTTGCCTTCTATCCTTAGTCAAACGTTGCTAACCGTCAGCGGCTAGGCACCAGCACTGCAATAGCTTTGGGAATCACGCGAAAACGCGCCGGAGTCGTAGTTGTGATCTCACCATCTGTATTAATGGAGTGCGATCGCGACGTTTTAATCTCAATTTCCTGCCCTGAAAGCGATCGCACAAACGACCAGGAGCTATGGGTTCCCGATCGCATATTGGGCAACAGCGCTACCATTTGCCACCACTTCTGGATTTCTAGGCTGTAGAGGTCAAGGCGTTGATCATCAATCGCTGCATCTTTGGCTACGGTCATGCCGCCGCCATAATAGCGACCATTGCCGATCGCAATTTGCACGGTTCTCACTTGA
>DATNQS010000019.1:0-3147 GCA_036703925.1 Candidatus Sericytochromatia bacterium | reverse complement strand
GTGGTGGTGCTAGATGCGCTGACCTATGCGGGAAACCGCCAGACGCTTGCACCACTAGAGGAAAAAGCAAATCTGCGGTTTGTGCAAGGTGACATTTGCGATCGTGCAGTAGTATCAGCGCTGCTGGAAGAAGAGGCAATTAATACAGTGGCGCATTTCGCGGCTGAGTCTCATGTCGATCGCTCGATTTTGGGACCTGATGCCTTTGTACGAACCAACGTGAACGGCACTTTTACACTGGTCGAAGCCTTTCGGCAATACTGGAATGCTTGCAACCAGCCGACCCATTTTCGGTTTCACCACGTTTCTACCGATGAAGTCTATGGCAGCCTGGGTGCGGATGATCCGGCATTTTCTGAAACGACACCCTATGCGCCCAACAGCCCTTACTCTGCATCAAAAGCAGGTAGTGACCATTTAGTGCGTGCCTACTACCATACCTATGGGCTGCCGACGCTGATTACCAATTGCTCCAACAACTACGGTCCGTATCACTTTCCTGAAAAGCTGATCCCGTTGATGTGTATCAATATTCTGATGGGCAAGCCGCTGCCTGTCTATGGCGATGGGCAAAACATTCGCGATTGGCTGTATGTAGGCGATCATTGCAGTGCCGTGGATGCAGTGATTCATCGCGGCACACCGGGCGAAACATACAATATTGGCGGTAATAACGAGGTTAAAAATATTGACCTCGTCCATATGCTGTGTGCACTGATGGACGAGCTGGCACCGGAACTACCTGTCCATCCCTCTAGCAAACTCATTACGTTTGTGAAGGATCGCGCTGGACACGATCGCCGCTATGCCATTAATGCAACCAAGATCACAACCGAATTGGGTTGGCAACCAGCACAGACGATCGAGAGCGGCTTGCGTCATACCGTCTCATGGTTTTTGGCAAACCGTGAATGGTGGCAGCCGCTGCTTTCAGACGAGTATCAGGCGTACTACGCGCAAGTTTACACAAACGTGTAGGGAGCGATCGCAGCCAATCGCTCAGCGCGATCGCTTACGGGGTTGGCTTCTTAGCGCGGTTTACAATGCGTAGCCGCTGAGTCACCATAGTCATGCCGTTCTGGCGTACCAGCACGGCTGAAATCCAGTGACTATTAGCTGTGAGTGGAGCGCGCCCAACTTTAAAGATGCCGCCCGCAGAAAGCAGTTCTAGATCGACTGTAGTGGGGTTGATCAAGCCATTTGCCTTCACGGGTTCTTCTAGCGCCGTGCCGAGTAGCAGGTCATTGCCCAACGGTTCTTGCACAACGGCATCAAAGCTAAACTGCTGACCCGCATTGACCTGTGCAGGTAAGTTCAGTTTGACGGTCGGTGGGTTGGTGCCAGAGGTAATCTGGCTCCGTTCAGCAAGAATATCTTGCCGTACGATTTTTTGATTTTCAAACTGCTGCTGTGCCTGTAAAGTAGAGTCGATTTTCAATTCGCGCTCACCCATTTTCTGTGCACCAGTGACATACGTTACCGTTTCTGCTGTAATACCTTTGCCTTGCGACTTCCAGGACTTCAGCTCGGTGCGGTAGGTCAAATTTGGGTAGCGTTTCCAAAGCTGAGTCAACGCCTGCTCCAACGTTTGGCGTGTCAAGCCATCGGAATGCGTAAACGTTGGACTATAAAACGCGAGTACGCTTTGAATATTGTGGCTACTGGCAGCTTTATCGATCGCTGTCAAAGTCTCCTTGAGCGCTGCGGGAGCCGTTTCTGGTGGTTCTGCACTCACGGGGCTAGCGTACGATGTGCCCCCTAACGTGATTGCTACGCCTACAGCCATTAAAAAAGCCTGCCAGCGCTTTTGTGTTGCCTGGACTGGTCGTAAAATGGGTTGAGGCATAGTGGCGAGGGAGTGCAAAGGCTTAGGCATAAGGATCAGGATTGGGTGAGTGACGGCTAACAATTTGGCGTACAATCTGCAACTTAACATCTTAAGGTGAGTAAAGGCGGTTTAACCAGAGCAGCATTGCCTGATAGATTCCCAAGACGTTAATGCCATATTTTGAAGCTTTGTAGCGGCTTTTTAAAGTAACGTGAACAATTCTCCCGATTCTACTCTGCCGGCAGCTACCAGTGGTGTAACCGCGGTAACTCCCCCAACACGCTTGCTAGTTGCTGCCAGCGGTACTGGTGGGCACGTCTTTCCAGCGATCGCAGTAGCAGAGTGCCTGTCAGATTACCAAATTGAGTGGCTAGGCGTGCCCGATCGTCTGGAAAGCCAGTTGGTCGCTGATCGCTATCCCCTGCATACTGTAGCGGCTGAAGGCTTTCAAAAACGTGGTCTGGATAGCTTTCGCGTTGGCTTCAAGCTGCTCGCATCGATCTGGCAAGCACGACGCTTACTGCAAACAGGTCGCTTTCAGGGCGTGTTTACGACGGGTGGTTACATTGCTGCGCCTGCTGTTCTTGCGGCGCGATCGCTAAGTTTACCAGTCATTTTGCATGAATCGAATGCACTGCCAGGTAAAGTGACCCGCTTTCTGGGTCCGTGGTGTAGCGCGGTTGCTGTTGGCTTTGAGGCGGCAGCAACCTACCTTCCCCGCACAAAGGCAATCCACACAGGAACACCCGTGCGATCGCAATTTCAGGCTGGAACCCCACAAGCATTCGATCTCCCCATCCCTAATGACGCACCGCTGATTGTCGTAATTGGCGGTAGCCAGGGCGCTGTAGGCGTGAATCGACTAGTGCGGCAGTGTGCCTCTACCTGGTTTGATGCGGGTTGCTGGGTTGTGCATCTCACAGGCGAGAATGATCCAGACGCAAAGAGCCTTCAGCATCCCCAGTACTTTGCGCTACCGTTCTACGACAACATGGCGGGTTTACTGCAACGAGCCGATCTGGCAATTAGTCGATCGGGTGCAGGCACGCTAACAGAACTCGCCATCACTCACACGCCCTCGCTGCTCATTCCCTATCCCTATGCGGCTGAAGACCACCAGACCTATAATGCAGCCGTGTTTACGAAGGTTGGAGCCGCCAACCTGTTTCAGCAAGCGAACCTAACGCCGGATGTGCTGAACGCTGAAGTGTTGAGCCTGCTGGGTAAGGGGCACAGTCACACCCATCCCTCCGCAAAGCTGCAAACAATGGCGCAGCAAACAGGTAGTTTAGCAGTACCGAACAGCGCGGAGCAACTAG
>DATNQS010000018.1:0-2044 GCA_036703925.1 Candidatus Sericytochromatia bacterium | reverse complement strand
ACCTTTTTCGCCAGAACGGTTAGGTGATGTCACGGAATCCGGTAGCTTTCCGGTCGAATCCTATGCCGATCGCTTGATGGACGACCTGTTTGGTGATGTGGAACGCTTGTTAGATAGCAGTGCGACGTTAGCCGTTGAGCCTGAGCGTGTGGTGGAGCCGTCTGCGCCGTTGTCTAAAGGCACACCCCTTGACAACCTGGTTGATTTGGTGTCGCCTTTAATGCGTCGTGCAGACGTTGATGGAGCTTTAACTACCGATGAGCAAGATGTTGATGCCTTGCTAGCAAACCGGGACATGACGGAGCGATCGCTCACGCAGCAGCCCTTGACTGTGAGTGTTGGTCAGCCTGTGCGCTCGTACGATCGCCTCTTGTTGGGAGTCGGTTGCCTCTCGATCGTGGTTACGCTTGCCGTTTGGTTCCTTAACCAGCAGTCCGCTCGTCTGCCTGCGCCTGTTACCGTTTCGCCTCAGCTCCCCCCAGGCAACCCCTCTCCACAGAATCCAACGGCAAACGATCAGTTTGTCAACTATTTGCAGCAAGCGCTCAAGGCGATCGAGCAACAGCAGGCTGGCTCATCCCAGGTTGCTAGCACTGGCGCACTACCTAATCTCCCCCTTGTGCAGCCCAGTAGTCCCACCCTTCAGTCCCCTGCAACCAGTGTGGCTACTCCCCGCCCGACTCTCCGCCCTGCTACAGGTCTGTCGCGTCTTTATGGGCCAGCCTATCAAGCGCCACAAGCACAGCCTCGCAGTCCATCAGTTGCGCCTTTGCCTGCACCGTTGCCGTCTGCTAGTGCACCTGTAGCGGTGCGTCCACCGATTCCACTTTCGATGCCTGGTATCCCTAAGAAGCTCGTTGGGGTGCTGGAGCTGGGCGATCGCTCGGCTGCCCTTATTGAAATCAATGGTGTCACCCAGCGCTATCGTATTGGCGAAAGTGTTGGCACTAGCGGTTGGAGCCTGGTAGAGGTTTCCAAAGATCAGGCAGTACTTCGACGCAACGGTGAAGTGCGATCGGTCTTTATGGGTCAGAACTTTTAAAAGTTGTTAGTTTTTAGGTATTGGTTGTTAGTCAAGCAGCAAGTTTTGAGTTACGAGTTTTGAGTTATTTCTGACTTCTGATTCCTGGCTTTTGACTCCGCTCTAACAACTAAAAACCAAAAACCAAAAACTACTGCGGAGCATACACATGGGTCTATTTGACGATTTTAGCAAGTTTCTCGAAACGCGGCTTGAGGAATTTCTGCGCGATAATCCGCAGTTAGAGCTACTGGTTCTCGAAGAGAAACTGCGCGACCAGGAAGAAGAAACGTTGAAGCTGATGACCAACCTGAAGCGAGAGGAGAAAGGGCTTCAGGATGAGATTCTTGCGATCGCCCGCGAAATTCAGCTTTGGCATAGTCGCATCGAAAAAGCCAAAGCATCAGGGCGGCTTGACCTGGCAGAACCGGCTCAGGAACATGAGGCAAGCCTTTTGCGAAAGGGCAACCAGCGCTGGGGACAGATGGAAGTCTTGAAAGAACGCCTCAAGCAAACCCAGCAGTTACAGCAACAAATCCAGCAGCGTCGCAAAGAAGTACAGGTCAAAGTGGCTCAGGCGCAGACAGCTCGTGCGGCGGCCTCTACCACTGAACAGAAATGGAACAGCGCTGGCTGGAACCAGATCCCCAACTCAGCCAGCAGCGTGGGCGATTTGGAACATCAGTTTCGCCGCTGGGAAGCTGAAGAAGAGCTACAGGAACTCAAACGCCAGATGGGACGGTAGGGTACTAGTTCTCTGGTTGATGGGGCTTGCGGATGGTGAAGGAGATCGGTTCCCGACCAGAACGATCGCTCACTGCATCGCGCACAGGTTTCTGTACTGGAGCTTGGGATACGTCGAGTTGAGCCACGGGACTGTCTTCTTGCAGCGCTTCTGGCTTCTCGTAGTCAAGGTGGAATGGCATATCAGTCAGTTTGTCGTAGTTAGACACTACCGCCAACAATGCGCCGCCCAAAAGAAGCATTGGCAGCGGCAGCGAAAACTGCTTGACCCATTGCAGC
>DATNQS010000017.1:0-4027 GCA_036703925.1 Candidatus Sericytochromatia bacterium | reverse complement strand
GCACGTTATCTAGAATGATGTTACGCAGAATGAGCACAGACAGCGTCTTTCCATAGAATGGTCTTTGGAGTTTGAGTACGATCGCCGCTCCACACAAACTCTCGGTTCATCCTATAGCAGTCCTAAATCAGTTGTGAGATTGGGAGGCTTTGTGAGAAAGGATTTCAGTGGAATCCTTTCTCAAAGTCCAGATAGGATCGCTATATAGTGCAGACTAAACTTGCTTCAGCAACGAGTTGAACGAGCAAACTAATTGTTGAAACAAATCGATCGATTAATCTGCACATTGCCTTCCTGTGCGGTTTTAACAATCACACTCACTTAAGCAAAAAGTTTTGGCAATCAATAGGTACAACACCAGAAGCCTACAGACCTAATGATGAGACTAATTACTTAGCACTCTTTATCCAAAAATTACCTGGGCTGCTGCTACATAGTTTCAAAAATGAAGATAAATCAGACTATTTCTATAGCGATCCTATTTGGATTGTGAGAGAGGGTTCCTCAGGAACCACCTCTCACAAAGCCTTTCACTCTCACAAATAATTTTGGACTGCTATTTATAGATCGGCTATTGCAGCAGTGGCATGATTTCATTGCACCAATCTAACCAACCTGTTTCAAAGTGGATGCCGCGCAGCAACGTCATGTATTGAAACTTGAAAGCCTTAGACAGCGCTTGTGGGTTTGTGAAGTACTGATTCTTAATATCTTGATAAATCGCTAACCGCTGCTGATGCTGCCGACGATGAGTTTCCAACTTTGCCACGATAGCCTGGTTGGGTACTAGATGTCCGACATAGAGCTTCACGAGTAATTCATCTTTAATCGGTGCCATCTCCTCCGCTGCAGCAATCCACCGACTCAATTGCTGCTTACCCAGAGCCGTAACGGTATAAAGACGTTTGTCGGGTCGATTTTCCTGTTGCACTGCTTCGGCTTGCAGCCACCCCTTTTCCTCCAGGCGATTTAGTTCTCGATAAATCTGTTGAAAGCTGGCGCTCCAGAAGAACCCAACCGATCCTTCCACTGAGGGATTAAACCGTTTGGCAAGGTCATAGCCACTACTAGGTGCGCTGACCAAGACCGACAGAATGGCATAAGTGAGAGACATAAGCTCATGATTGACATATTCACTTAATTGAATATATCTTAAATTGTATACTCAACTAATTGAATAGTCGTATTTTTGAGTAAGCATTAACTACTGAATGAAAAGGAGTCTGAAGATGACACACGCAAAGAGTTATGCCCTCTATCACCTCGATTTACCAGAACATCCGGAGGCAGTTGTTTTTGTTAATGGCATTTTGGCACGCGATCGCGTCGGGTTTCTCTGGCTATGGCAAAAGCTATTTTGGATCAAGAGCGTTACTGCCAAAGCGGTAGGCTGTGTGCAAGTCAAAGCAGGCATCTGTGGACCTGGCGAAGTGATAATGGTGAGTTACTGGCGATCGGAGCATGATTTAAAACAGTTCTTCCGGGGTGAATCCCATCGGCAGATGATGCAGTTTGTGATGAAACATCCCGACAGCCTTTGTCTGTATAACGAGACGTATCAACCGTTGCACAGCGGCAAATACAGCCATGAACCCCAAGGAATAGCAATGCTTTATGCACGGTTAGCAGCATAAATTAGCAAGTAGAGGAGTTCTCAAGCAAGACTCTAGAGAGCCATTACGTGAACGCAGCGAGCTATCACTGCAAGATTTTCTTAGCCTTAGGAGTGAAACTAGAGACGGACAAAATTGGTCGTGAGTTGCTGTTTAGTATTCTCAAAACAACCTTGGCAATTTATCTGATACAAAGCAAAACTATTGCACTGTTAACCAACAAGATTCCATCATCAAGGTGGATTATCACGATCCACCTTGCGAAGTGACAGAGTATAGACATAAGCAGGGGTGCATCCTAGTTTTGAAAATTTGCCCTCATCCCTAACCCCTTTTCCCGTCCTGGGAGAAGGAGAGCCAATTCAAAGGCCCTCTGCCAGTACGGGAGAGGGCTTAAAGCCTTGCGGCATAAAAGAAAAGGGTAAGGGCGACAAAAGTGGGATGCACTCCACCGCTACCAACTGATAGACGGATCACCTACTACTTGCGCCTTAGGCTGACCAACCGTTCTTGCAGAATACTTTCTTGCTGCGTATCGTCAAGGTTGCGGGCAAGCTCGATCGCCTGTTGATAACGCTGTTGTGCTTTAGGCACATCACCCATTTTTTCGTAGAACTGACCTAACGCTTGCAGTGAGATGAGTTCTTGACGATCGTTCTCTAACATCTGAGCAACCTGAAGCCGCTGATTGAGCAACTCAAGCGATTGCTGATAGCCTCCAGTTGTAGTGAGGGCAGCTACCATGCCATCGATCGCACGAAACTGGTTGGGACGATCGCGGTTGATATCTGCTAGCTTGACTGCCAGCCCGTAATACCGCATTGAGTCTCGATAGTTGCCTACTGACTGATACAGAGCGCCAATGTTATTCAACGTAGTAGCTTCTCGTTTAGGGCTACTGGCGCGACGAGCCTCTGCTAAAGCGATCGTGTATTCCTCCATAGCGCGGCTAGTGTTACCTAGACTAACCGCCAACAGACCAAGGCTATCGTGCGATAAGGCAGCGCCATCAGCGCTCTTAATGTTGGTAGCAATGACGAGCGCTTCGTTAAAGAGAGATGCTGCTGATTGGATGCCACCACGCTTTGCTAGCACTCTGCCCAGACTGTTTAAGGCGTAAACTTGCCCTTGAAAATCTTGTTCATCACGTACGATCGCCAGTTGCCGGCGTAAAGCATCTTCTGCTTCGTTCGGTCGTTCCAAACGGGAGTACGCCAGTCCTAAATAGCCGTAGGCAAGCGCTTCACCAGGGCGATCAACGAGCGCTTGGTAGAGCTTGAGCGCCTGCTGCCAGGATTGCACCGCCTCTGCTAACGAACCATCAAGCTCTTGATCCTTACCCAGTTGCAGGAGCCGATCGGCTTCATTCCTCGATGCGCCCTGAGTGCCATTATTAACCCGCACATTCAACTGCTGATTTAGCTCGGTGGCACTAGCTGCAAGCGGTGATAGCAGCGCGATCGACATTCCAGCACCCACAATGGCACTAAGGATGACTGGTTGACTCAGAATGCCCATGACCCAACGATTCATTTGTCTGCCTCGATAAGTTTTGCGCTGGCTCGACGTTAGCCCTGGCGCTAGTAAGAAGGGGTAAGTGAGACACCTCGACCTAGCCGAACAGCCAGCCCAACAGTGTCTTTATTCAACGCTCGTTTCTACTGAGGTCGCACCAAACCCTAACCCACTTCTAGCATTCCCTTCTAGATAAATGGTTCGTACATCGTCTGGCAGCATTGTTTCGAGCAATCGATAGCCTTCTTGAATTTGCGATCGCACCTCTGCTGGAGACATTGCCTCACCCTCTGCCCGCAGATACGCCGAAATTCGTGTTTCGCTCCAGTTAAAGGTCTGCGCCATCAGCACAATCAGCCGGAGGGTTGGCGGCATTTGATCCAGTACCCGCTCGATGTAGCACCATAAGGGCGGCGGCGCCGCTTCTAAATTGTATTGAATTGCTTCCACGGGCGGCAGTTCTGCCCGATTAATACAAATTGCCGTCACGTTAATCAGCCAGCTTTGTAGCGTCATGCCAGCGTTATTTTCACCGCCACTACGTAAATCAACGCCACCCAGCTCATGGAAAATATGTCGCCAGGTATTGGCAAAAAGATAGTCTGCCTGCACGGGCGAGCGTGCCGAGTGCCGAATGAGCGTGTAAACCATCGGACTGTAGCGACAAAAGATCGCCGTAAAATATTGCCCAGAATCCGGGTGGCGCTGAAACAAGGTCAGCAAATCTTGATCGCTATAGTGCGTCAGACCCTTCACTACCGGATGGTTACATTCTGGGAAGGACGGAATTGCAGGAAATGTAGGAATGGACACAGCCCAAGTAACCAGCTAGTTGTGCAAATGAATGACCTCCAATATATAAGCGGTTTTGAGCAAATTGACACGGTTTTTTCACAAAT
>DATNQS010000016.1:0-6983 GCA_036703925.1 Candidatus Sericytochromatia bacterium | reverse complement strand
CTGCGACCTTGGGCTTATGAGTCCCCTGCTCTACCACTGAGCTACTGAGCCGTAACAAATAACTTGATTAATCTAGCATAAGACAACAAGCGATCGCTATAGCCCTATGCTTACTCTTAATCTCTTTTCCCTCAGTTTCTCGCTGTTGCCTGTCAATTCGAGAGAATGTGTTTGTCAGTGGTGCAGTCATGATAGTCTTGCACAGGATCGCTTGACTGTTATGGGCTAAACGCATAATCTCCTGCAAAACGGAGAAGATGTTTCAAGTAAACCCGATCGCAAATGGTCGTGGCATTAGATCATCGAGGCAATATTTCATGGCTATTGTAGATTCTAAAGGTCGCTTATTTGGCAAGGTCAGCCTTTTAGATATTGGCGCAGCGCTGTTAGTGCTGCTGGTGATTGTTGGTGTGCTGTTGCCCAGTTTCACGGGTGCTCAACTTAGCTCCAACATCAAACCGGTTGAGGTAGATGTCTTTGTTAGAAGTGTTGGCTCCAAAGACCCTAAAACCTTGCTCAAAGAAGGGGACAAAACAAATCTGATTATTCGTAATCAGCCCTTCGGCGCGGTTACTCTTAAAACGGTGAGAGAATTGCCTCGTAATATAGCAGTGCCTCAGCCCGATGGCTCTACTAAAGCGCTGCCTGACCCCCGACCTGAAGCGGGACTGACAAAAGATTTTTTGGTAACGGTTGCGGGCGATGCAAATATGACTGACAACGGGCCGTTATTGGGCAACAGCAAGATTAAAGCAGGCACTAAAATTGAGCTTGAAGGCTTTACCTACGACTTTGCAGACCTGTATGTCATTGATGT
Organism: Candidatus Sericytochromatia bacterium; assembly: GCA_036703925.1. GTDB lineage: Bacteria > Cyanobacteriota > Cyanobacteriia > Leptolyngbyales > Leptolyngbyaceae > Stenomitos. The sequence continues at coordinate 6,166 of DATNQS010000016.1, read as the reverse complement.
GCGGATTGGCGCTTAATCGTTTTTAAGGGCTAGTTTTTAGAGGCTGGCTCTACTTCAGCAAAGCGAGAAATCTGCGGATGAGAGCGATCGACACGGCTGGTAGCTCCAATTGTGGTGTCAGCCCTACGTCCTCAATCACTTGCAGCCCGCGAATCGCTTGTGGGTTAAGTGCTGCCAGCCGCTGACCAATTTCAGGCCCCGTGAACTGCGATCGCCTGCCCCAGATCATGGCAGTCGGCACGGTCAACTGAGCAATGTAGAGCGAAAGGTCAAAGGATAAATCGCCTCGCACAAACGACAGTGCGGCATATTCAGCGTTGGGCTGTTGGGCAGACTCCAGGTATGCCTCGACAATTTCGGGAAAAATGCGATCGGGTTGGGCAAACTGCCGCTGTTCGAGAAAGTTGCGGATGCCCCAACTCACGGCAATGCCAGTGCTATACAGTAAGCGATCGAGCACTGGCGTGCTGACCAGTTGAGCAAAAAATGTGCGCGTATAATCTTGACCAAAATCAGACAGCCCCGCAGGCGTGGTCAAAATCAGCGATTGAAACAAGTCTGGACGGAGGATCGCCGCCCGAATGACGATCGCCGCTGTCAGCGATGATGCCACAACGGGCACAGACCCCTCGCACGTCTGCTCTAAAAACTCAATAATCGTCGTGATGTAGTCATCTACCTGATAGTTCCGTTCTGGATGATCCGATCGCCCCCAGCCAATCAAATCGGGTGCCAGAATGCGATAGTCCGACGCGAAAGCAGGATAGACCTTCGACCATTCGTAAGCGGAAGAACCACCGCCAAACCCGTGGAGAAACACAAGCGTGGGTTGACCTTGGCGATCACCATCCCCGCTTGACCAGAGGGACGCGTCAGCGGTGTCATAAACCATCGTGCCAAGCGTGGTGGTAATGGACTGTTGACAGAACCCAGGTGGCAGAAACATGGTAAACCTTGCGGAGGGATAAGGAGATGGGGGTAGCTCACCGTCCTTATCCCTCTATTTCAGCACGGGTGGCGATCGCTGCACTCTACTTACAGGTTCATTCTTGCAGGTAATAGCCCAGCCTCTAGGTAGCGCTCCCTTTCATAAACGCTTTACGCACAAAGACAAGGATAAAGCCCACACCAACAAAGGCTGTTGCCAAAAGGTGGCTTTCCTTAGACGCGAAGGCAATGAGGACAAGGTTAGAAAGAAAAGCGAGGACTGGAATAATAGCTGGCACTTGAAACCCGTCCGCATTACCTTCTCGACGTTTGATGACCAGCAGAGACAGGTTAACTAAACAGAACATAGCGAGAATGAGCGTTGCGGTCGTGCCCGCTAAAAATTGCAACGACCCTGACAGCGCCAGAAAGATGACGATCGGCAAAATCACGATGATGGTTCGATAAGGCGTGGCGCGTGTCGCATGCAGTTTGCTAAACCAGGCAGGCAGCAACCCATCCCGTGACATACCGAAGAGCAACCGCGAAGCCGTAATGAAGTTTAGCAACGCCGTATTAAGCACCGCAAATAGCGCGATGAACGTAAAGATGACACCTGGAAAATTTGGCTGTGCCCGCTGCACTACTTCCAGCAATGGTGCACCAGAGGCAGACAGTGCCGCAGGATTCAAGACTTGAGTAGCCAGCCACGAAACCAGAACGTAAACGACTCCAGCAATACCAAGTGATAACAAAACCGCTCTTGGCACATTGCGCTCAGGATTTTTCACCTCTTCCGCCACATTCACAATGTCTTCAAAGCCAATAAAGGCGTAGAAGGCAAGCGCAGCCCCTTGCAAAATGGCGATCCAACCAACCGTTTCTCCACTGATTGCAGGAGCAGTCACAGCAGTACTAGCGCCCCCAATGATAAAGAGAGTTGACACCACAATCACCACCAAAAGTCCCGAAACCTCAAGCGTCGTGCAAAAAATGTTGAGGCTGGACGATTCCTGCATCCCTCGAAAATTGATAAACGCAAGACCGCAAAAGAGCGCCAAGATAACCAACCATTCTGGAAAAATGGGAGCAAACTTGAACAAATAACCTGCGAACGCTTTGGAGATCGTCGCCATCGAAACAATACAGGTGCAAAACATGAGCCAACCGACAATGACGGAGAGCCATTCGGTACGAAACGCTCGATGCACAAAGACCGCTACGCCGCCACTAAACGGAAGACGACTACCGAGTTCGGCATAGCTCAACGCTGTCAGCGCTGCGACTGACATCGCCACTAAAAACGAAGCCCAAACAAGCGCACCAGAAAGCCCAGCAATTTTGCCTACAACGGCATAAATGCCAGCACCTAAAATATCGCCAACGCCATAAATAACTAGCGTGGGTAAGTTAAACACTCGTTTCAGTGAATCTGCTTCAGTCGTTTCCATATGCGTTTGTTCAGCGGTTAATTGAATGTATTGTCTAGTTGTAAAGGCTACTTGTATAGGCTAAAGCTCTCAGCTTGCAGAGCGAAGGCAATCCGAAAAGAGCATCTGGCAATTTTGGCATTTTGAGGGCTGAGACTTTCGGCTCTGAGCATCAGTCCTAGCACATCGCCCACACAAGCGCTGCTAGAAATTGAAGGTAAAGTGGCGTGATTTTGCCAAATAGGTGTAGTCCTGGACCAGGCTTGCGTCTCAGTGAGGCTAATCTAACCAGGATGCAGAAAGCACACGATCGCGTCAAGCATACGAGTTCAGCCTGCCGGAGAGCGTTACATAACTTACGATTTGGCTTTTAGCGCATCCTACGAAAGCAAGCAATAGCGTTGAACCAATTATTCACTGCTTACGTTTAAGACAAGGCTTACCCGTTGAGACGGCTGGCTCGTTCCAAAAGATGATTTCACTTCGGAAACATTTTTCTTGACGCACTAAGATCGAGGCGAATCTTTCAAACATTACACTATGCCAGAGATTACACGTCGCCAGTTTATGGCTACGGCTGCTTTTGCCAGCGGCTTTGCACTTGCAGTACAGCCGATCGCGGCTAGCGTCATCACAACCAGTGCTGAAGGGATCGTTGCTGGTGCAGTGAAGATCCCTGTCAGCGATGGTGAGATGCCTGCTTACAGAGCCATGCCAGCGAAGGGCACAAATTTCCCGATCGTGCTGGTCATTCACGAGATTTTTGGCGTACACGCACACATTGAGGATGTCTGCCGTCGGTTTGCCAAGTTGGGCTACGTGGCGATCGCACCCCAGCTCTTTACGCGGCAGGGCGATGTGCTGAAACTGAGCAGCATTGACGAAATTCGCCCTATTGTAGCCAAAGTACCGGATGCTCAGGTGATGTCTGACCTCGACGCAACCGCAGCCTGGGCAGCGAAAGCATCCAAGGGGGACGCAGCAAAGCTAGCCATAACAGGCTTCTGCTGGGGTGGTCGCATTGTCTGGCTGTATGCGACTCGCACTCCCACTATCAAAGCAGGTGTGGCATGGTACGGACGGCTGGTAGGCGAGCCAAATCCACTCATGCCGACGCATCCAGTTGATGTTGCCTGTGCGTTGAAAGTGCCTGTGCTGGGGCTTTACGGAGGCAAAGATACAGGCATTCCGCTCACTACTGTGGAGCAAATGCGCGATCGCCTCAAGTCCAGCAGCAGCAAGTCTGAAATCATTGTTTACCCCGAAGCCCCGCACGCCTTCTTTGCCGACTACCGCCCCTCATACCGCGAAGCCGATGCAAAAGACGGCTGGAAGCGGCTCCAGGCATGGTTTAAGCAGAATGGTGTCTAGCCTTAGAGCAGTTTAACGGGGTGGGACCCAACCTTTGATCACGCTTGGTCGAGGGACTGGGGGCGAAAAGAGCGATCGTAAGACGGCTTTGCGATCGTTCATCGGCTCTACCACTAGCTGCCACAGTGTCTCATAGAAGAAAAACGAGACTCCCGCAAAACCCTGCTGCCGTACGATCTGAATTTGGTCGCGTACCTGCTGCATCGGTATAGGACGCTTTCTCAACCCAGTTAGAATACCAACCCCAGTTGGGATATGCCGCCGAGCCGCCTGCATTTCAGGGGTTTGCAGTTGCGCTGTAAAGGCTTGTGGACTGCTGGTATAAACCTGGAGCACGAGTTCCTCAATCAGCCCTTGCTGCTCCCAGGCTTTCCAGTCCTGCAAAGAATTATTGTAGGCAAACTCGTAATTATTGGGCGATAACGCAAAAATAACATTCTTCTTACGTGCTTTGACTGCGCGGAAAAGCTGCACCGTAAAGCTGGTGAGCTTATTTGCCCGCCAGCGCACCCACGCAGGATCTCGGGGGTTTGTAGGTGGTGCTTTACCCTGTTCACGCTTGTAAAGCTGCACAGTATAGTCATCGTAGCCAAACTGGTAAGGCAGCCCAAAATGGTCATCAAACTGAATGCCGTCAATATCGTACTTGTTGACGAGTTCCAGAACGAGAGACTGCATAAACTGCTGCACTTCGGGTTTGAACGGGTTAAGCCAGACACGCGGGTAAATGCCTTCTTGCCAGACACGTGTGCCGTCTTGCTGCTGGGTCAGCCAATCAGGATGCCGGATTGCCAGAGCAGAATCTTCGGGTGCCATGAAGCCAAACTCAAACCAGGGCAACACTGCTATACCGCGCTGGTGTGCCTGCTGCACCAGTTCCGCTAGTGAATCACGTCCCTCTAGCCCGATCGGTCGTGGGTCAACAGCGGCACCGCTCGCTTGCTTTGCCACCGCACTGGGATAGGTTGTGTAACCCCAGTTCCAAGCGACGGGATAGAGCGTGTTGAAATGCAGTTGCGCCAGTTGCTGCACGGCATCTTTAAGCACAGACCCATTGAACAGCACGGCACTGTCAACATTGGTGATCCACACACCGCGAATCTCGCTACGAGGCGCGATCGCTGCCTGGGAAACTCTTGGTGCAACCGATTGGGCTGCAAGCGGCATCACGGCTAGCAGTAGCGTTACGCATCCCGTCAGCAGCAGCGCGAGTAGGTTAACCCGCCTCGGCACAGACTGTCGGACAAAGCGTAGCCATCGATCGCACTGCTGCACTAGCGGCACATTCATAAAAGGACGACATGAACTCAACCATTTAACCCAAATGACCTTACCAAAGACTACATGATTCATCGCGCAAAGCGTTGTTACGTGTGCAATTTAGCTGACGCGAGGGAAAGCTAAAAGTAGCCTGATTTGCTTGGTCAAACCCAGCCAAGTCATGCTAATTGTCTGCAACGCCTTATGTCACCTGCTTCCAAAGACGATTGATAGCGATAATCGCTTTGTCTATTGAAGACGTTTACCCAAACAATTAGGAGAACCCAATGCCCAACCGTAAATTACCCCGTGGTGGTAGCACTCAGGTAGCTATAAGCCCTGATCTAGCGATCGCAGCGATCGGGCTTTTTTCGACCTTTGCTGACGGCCAAGCGTCTGATGATGCTGAAACTTACGCGCTTGGAGAAATGCTTTCTAGCATTGACCTGTATGAAGATTACGCTGAAGAGGACTTTGAAGCGCTAGGAGCGGAGATTGCTGAACTAATCAGCAGCGAAGGGATTGAGGCTGTCGTTAGACAAGCAATCACCACTGCTAAAGAAGAAGGACTTGAAGAAGCTGCCTTCATCGTTGCCCTTATTGTCATTGCTTCAGATGGCGAAGTGCCAGAAGAAGAGCAGGAATACATTGATAATCTGAGTGCAGCACTGGGTCTTTCACCAGAACGCTCCAACGAGATTATTGACGAACTCTTTGCTGAAGAGGAAGAAGAAGAAGAGGAAGAAGAGTAACTCGAAGCAGTCTTAACCTCACAACAAAAGCTCCCTGCAATGGTATGCCGTTGCAGGGAGCTTTTTATAGTGCAAATACTTGATGCTCTCAACTTGTAAGGAAGCGGGGCTAGAGCAAATGTTTAGCCCTGTTATGCAGTAACTGATTAAGCGCCATCAAAATAAATTAACAAAGCTCTGAATCTTCATGAATCAGGGCTTTTAACTTGCATTTACTTGACTGCCAGGACGAAACACCAAACACAATGATTTTCAGCCCTCGAAGAAACCTGTTTTGTAAGAGTTTTAACCTTTCTGCTGCTTCCATTTTGACGACAGAATTTCGATCGCGCAGTGCAAGACTTGAGGGCGCATTGCAACCACACTTTTGGTGCATGGCAGTCGATGTAGACTGCTGGAGCGCCTTTATGAAAAATGGGTATGCTG
>DATNQS010000015.1:0-5001 GCA_036703925.1 Candidatus Sericytochromatia bacterium | reverse complement strand
TGCCCACGCTCGATGCCATACCGGAGCGATCGCGCTAAGAGTGACGGTGTAATCTGCCCTTTGACCAGATAGTCTTGCGCTCCGCCTGCCATGGCTTGCAGTGCCAGTGTCTCGTCATCCATCATCGTCAACACGACAACTGGAACATCGGGCACACTAGCGCGAAAATCAACTAAAGTATCTGCCTCATCAGAATCGGGCAGACGGAGATCGAGCAGCACAATATCAACCGTAGATGTAGAGCAGGCAGCAATGGCACTGCTGAGGCGCTCAACGTGAGTTAACTCCCATTGCAATCCCTCCAGCCGCATAAAAAAGTGGCGCATTAAATCAGCGTCGGTCGGGCTGTCTTCTACTAAAAGGACACGCTTCGATACTTTGTCCATAAGGCTGCCTCACCGCAAAGCGTGCTGGCTACGTTCAAAATCTTTAGACTGTTGCAACCTGCCGCAAGGCTCTAGTGCTATCTCTTGGTTCGTCCTACTACCTTGCCCGGATAGAACAGGTGTTGCATCCGTAGATTTACTGCCATCTTTCTGCTCTCTGATAGAACTCTGTAAAGTGAGTGGCGCTTAGGCTGGCGGTAGCTTGACGGCTGCCAACCAAAAGTTACCGATGAGCTGCACTACCTGCATAAATTGCCGGACATCAAAGGGTTTGGTGACGTAACAGTTGGCATTGAGATTATACGAACGGAGAATATCCTCCTCACTGTTGGAGGTGGTAAGCACCACAACTGGAATCCGTTTGAGGTCAGGATCGGCTTTGATCTCTGCCAGCACTTCGCGACCATCCATACCCGGTAGATTTAGATCCAGCACAATGAGATCCGGGCGAGCCTCATTGGCATATTCGCCCTGATGTCGCAGGTATTCCATTGCGGTTTCGCCATCTTCAACCCAGTGCAGGCTGTTGGCAATCTTGGCTTGCTCGAAGCTTTTGATTGTGAGATGGGCATCGCTGGGAGAGTCTTCAATCAGCAAAATCTCGATCGTGTCCAGCGGCTGTAAGGTCATGGTGAGGAAGGGTGAAGTAAAAAGTTGTTCCGGTTCCTGGTTGTGATTCTGCCCAGATGTGCCCACCGTGGCGCTCGACAATCTTCTTGCAAACCGCTAGTCCAATACCTGTACCAGGAAACTCTGTGCGGGTATGGAGCCGTTTAAAGATTTCAAAAATACGTTCAAGGTAACGCGGCTTGATGCCGATACCATTGTCGTGGACGGAGAATAACCAGGTGGTTTCGGGGGAGTGGGGTGACGTTTCAAGTTGATTCTCGCTATCCCCTCCCTCCGGCTCCCCTTGCTTCTTCTGCGCCTCTGCTTCCCCCGCTCTCCTGGCGCTGATATGAACCCTGGGGGCATCGTCGCGACAGAATTTAATCGCGTTACCAATCAGATTCTGTAAGAGTTGGGTTAACTGGAGTTTATCGACTGTAACGGTTGGTAGTAGATCGGACGTAACAAGCGCTTGACGTTCAGCGATCGCGACTTGTAAGTTGCTGAGCACCTGGTCGAGCACGACATTGCAGTCAATGGGTGTAAACACAAGGTCGCGAGTACCAACGCGAGAGTAGTGAAGCAGGTCTTGGATCAACTGCTGCATTCGCTTCCCGCCGTCTACAATGTACTCGGCGTATTGCTGCGCCGAGGCATCAAAGAGAGTCTGGTACTCTTGCATCAGCAGTTGGGTATACCCAATGACGGCTCTTAGCGGCTCTTGTAGGTCATGCGATGCGATGTAGGCAAACTGCTCTAACTCTCGGTTAGAGTTTACCAGCTCGGCGTTTAGCTGTTTTAATGCTGTCGTGCGTTCCTCTACTTTTATTTCAAGCGCTTCATTCATGTTTAGAATTGCTTGTTCTGCTAGCTTGCGATCGGTAATGTCAGCAATCAACGCAAAGTAACCCTGCACTGCTCCCTGCTGGTTAATATCGGGGAGGTAGGTCGCACTCACCCAGCGGTTCCCATCATTTTTATAGGGGACGAGACTCTCGTAGGTAGCTGTTTCCCCTGACAGTGCACGCTTAACATAGGGCTTAATGCTTTGATACGCCTGCTCCCCTAATACCTGGCTGAGGTGCTGTCCCTGAATGTCTGTCCAGTCACAGCCAAACCACTGTTCATACGTCTGATTGTGGAAGCGAAAGCGCTGGTCGGCATCAATGTAAGCAATCAGGACGGGCAGCGCATTGGTGATAGTGCGAAGTTGCTTTTCACTCTCTAAGAGTGCCTGCTCTACTTGCTTGCGCTCGATCAGTTCGCTATGGAGTAGCGCATTTACCTGAGAGAGGGCGGCTGTGCGCTCCTGTACTCTTGCTTCTAATTGCTCGTTTGCTTGCTGAAGGGCTGTCTGGGCACGTTTGCGATCGGTGATATCAAACAACGTCGATCGGCTCATCAAAAAATCACCCTCTGAGCCTTTAATCGCAGTAGCGCTTAAGCTAACGGGCAGAATGGTGCCATCTTTGCGAACCAGTTCAAACTCAACATCACTGATCCAACCTTGCTGTTTGAACTTGGAAAAGTGTTCCTGAAACGCCAGCGCACTGTTGGGTGTTGCTAAATCACTGAACTTCAGCTTGTGTAAGACTTCATCACGGGTATAGCCTAGCCAACTTAGCTCAGTATCATTGATGCGGCTAAACGTACCTGTTGCATCTAAAGAGTGGTAGCCGCAGGGAGACTGATTGTAAAGGTCGTAGATCTCTTCTGCGTATGCTTGCAAGGCGGCCTCAGCGCGCTGTCGAATGCGAATTTGCAAATGGAGCAGCAAAAAGACCCCCATCAGCAGACCGAAACTTAAAAGATAGCCAGACCCATTGACTCTAATTGCCTGCTGCACACTGTCATCTGTCGCCGCTTTACGTAACTGCAACAGTCGGCGTTCCTCGTTTTTCATCCTGTTGACCAGGAGTTGCACTTCTTGACCCAACAGCAAGTTTTGCTTAGCAAACGCATCTTGCCTTGCTTCGTTCGACTGCCCCTTTTGTATGAGGGCGATCGACTGTTGAGACAGGTCAACACGCTTTGCAATCACTCGCTCCAGTGCTGTAAGTTGTTGCTGTTGCTGTGGGTTATCGCTCGTTAACCGTCGAACCTCTCGAATGCCCTGTCCCGTTGTCTCTATCCCAGCTTTATAATCAGCCAAATAGGTCTTTTGGCGGCTGACTACGTAGCCGTAACGCCCACTTGCAATTGTGATGTTACCGTCAAAGATTTTGTCTAGCGCTTCCAGCACTTCAAAGGTATGCTCAACCCATAGCCGACTCGCAATTAGTCTTTGGACGCTCAAGTAGGAACCTGTAGCTACCCCACCCAGTACAAGCAGTGCCAGAACAAAACCGCCTGCAACCAGTTTTTCAGCCTGTCGTTTCATGGCAGCAGTTCCCGTTCAACTTGAGGTGTCAGCTTACCAAAGCAGACGTTGAAGATCCTTCAGGGTTATTACTGATATGGCGGCTTCTGCTCTGGATGCCTAAGCAGTAGTTACTTTCATCAGCTTCGCTACCGATACAGTTAAAGTACGTAACCCAGTTACAGAGGTTTATCCGAGCATTCGGCTCAACTTGATTGAACTGATGGCGATCGCTCAGATTAGTTTGAATAGCGTAAAAAGATTTGCGTAAGCCTCAACGTACGCGCTCAACCGAACGGTAGAACTTCTGGCTGGCGCACCACCTGTACGTCACCTTCGCTCCCAACGTTCTAATTGCTATGGCGATAGCTATAACTACGCTGCTAAAGCCAGTTCAAGTTTTAATGTACAATCGGGATGACAGGATTCGAACCTGCGGCATCCTGCTCCCAAAGCAGGCGCGCTACCAAGCTGCGCTACATCCCGTTACTCTCCAAGCTTAATCAGTATAGCCTGTCTCTTCAGTTTTTAGCCTTCAGTCGTAAATCTCATGCTGACCGCTCAGTCTGGATACCAGAACATCCCTTTAATGCCTTCTGGATCTGACATAAAGCCTAAATTTCGGTAAAAATCTACTACTTGCGGGTCGGCAAATAGAGTAATGTTGCTTATGTCTTCGCTCCGCAGCTTCTTGATAACCTGCTTCATCAGCGCCTTGCCAAACCCTTTACTCTGAAAGTCTGGATGCACTACCACATCCCAGATCGTCGCGTTAAAGGCATGGTCAGACGTGGCTCGTGAAAAGCCGATCAGTCGTCGATGGGAACCGTGCTGCTCCCACATTGAAACAACGAGAAAGCTATGCTGAATCGCTTTCTTGACTTTTCGTAAGGGACGGCGTGACCAACCAACAGCATCACACAGTTCTTCTAGCTCATACAGATCAATTTCCCGGTCTGTGCTGAAGAAAATACGAGCACTGGGGCGATCGCCAGTAACCTTGCCGATGTAGTCCTCCATTTGCATCGCCTGAGGTGCAGAGGACGCATCAGAACTGCTAAACAGGCTTTTCCAAAAACCCATGCAAACGTGGTTAAGGTAGTAAAAGTTAAATCACAGTAATGAATAGTATACGCTCTGAACCCTTTTCTCGTCCGTTTTACGCTACCAGATTCAGCAACACATCAGCACCCCCTGAAAAAATAACGTTAAAGCTTGGAAATGTCTTGAGCATTGACCTAAAGTTAAGTTTTTAATGGCGGGCGATCGCTCCATTACGCAGCAGGTTTTCACCCCACAAACGAGTGTTTCGATTATGGCGCTGGGCTTAAAGTCATCGACGCTAGAACTGTTAAAGCGCTTCAATCGGGCGTTTCCCCAGTTTTATGAGCAGTTTGTCAGCAGCGAGATTCAACTGCAAAACTTGCGACTGGCATACCATCTTTACAAAACGAAGCAAGCCGTCATTGAACTGAAGCAAGAAGGTAGCAAAAGCGCCCTCCATTTTGCCTACCGCAATCAATCCTTTCTCCTCAGCGATATTTTTGGTGTGCTGGCTGCTTACGGGCTGACGATCCACAGCTTGAGCCTGTACGGTCAGATTTACCCGCCGATGCTGGTTTTCATCAAGCTGATTGTGTCGCGTAG
>DATNQS010000014.1:0-2876 GCA_036703925.1 Candidatus Sericytochromatia bacterium | reverse complement strand
CCTCGCAGGCTATTTTCTAACAGCGGTGGCATGGGCGCATCACGGTAAGTTAAGCCAAACCCAAAGCTCCACAGTGCAGGATTCTTGATCATTGTTGCTACTGCTTGCCAGGGGTGCCAATGTCTCTTACTGTCCGGCTTCGTGGAACCCGTTGTCTTGCTACCAAAGGAAGCCGCGATCGCCACGCCCAAGCCATACGACCCTAACGTTGATCCCAGTAGATCGTAAAACAGCGTCCAGGCAAAATATTGCGGTCCTACTAGCGCCAGCGCTACAGGATAACCAATGTAACCCGTGTTGCCAAGCATGGCTGCTAGCAGAAAGCTGCCCCGCGTTTGCTGGCTGAACGGACGATCGCATAAAAGGGCATGGCGCTGCGATCGCCGACTGAGCCACCACGCCAAGCCTGCACCCAGTAGTATGGCTGCCCACGCTACGACCGGAGCAAGCCACAACGATGTCGTTAGCTGTGCGTGACGGAGAAAGGCAAAAATGCTGATCGGCACTCCCACCCAAAACAAAAACTTTCCTAGCAAGGTAGGCACCCTTGCAGGCAGAAAGCGACCGCAGACCCAGCCAACGAGTGTCCAGCCCAGCAACGGCACATAAATCGTCAGCAGGTTGTCAACAGTCATGGTGATACCAATTGAGATTGAGAAGGCGACGCGCCTGTAGAAGCACGGCAAGTTGAGCACCGACCCAACGATTCCTTTGAGGCGATCGCACGATCAATGCTTTCGCTGTACTGTAAGAAGACTGCAAAAACTGGCTCAGATTTTGGCTTCGTGACTTAAAACAGTTGTACAACAGGGGACTGTATTCCCATTCATCGCTTGAACCAACCGCTAAAGACACATCCAGGAGATCTGACTCAGTTTACAATTCCTGTAATAGCTATTGCTTGAGTGTAGGAGTTGAACGATTGGATAACGCTGGCACCCCCGAAAAGCCCTCAGAAACTACGCCTAACTCGCCTCTGCCGATGGATGATATTCCCGTGGCGCAGCGCGAAGGGCAGGAGGTAGCCCCCAAGCCTCAGACAAACATCTTTTTGCTGATTGGTACCTTAGCGGCTTTGGGTCTTGCTGCACTAGCAGCAGGCAGTTTTATGGCGTTGCGTATACAGCAGCCACAAACCGACACCCTGGCTATGGAAAGCCCCGCGCCAACCACGCAACCCTTGCAGACAGGCTCACCAACTGCCGCACCCAATGCAGAGACGCTATTGGGTCATTTTGCTTACCCCGCAGCCCCGCAGGCAGAACTAGCACCGATCGTCGCCGATGGCAGCATCAAACTGCGAAAAGCCGCCGCCAAAGCCTATCGAGAGATGACCGCCGCTGCCCAGCAAGAAGGGATTAGCATTGTACCGATTTCAGGCTTTCGTTCCCTTGAGGATCAAAAATATCTGTACTTTGACGTAAAAGCCGATCGCAACCAAGATGCCGCTGAACGCGCCAAGGTCAGTGCCCCGCCTGGATACAGCGAACACCACACAGGCTATGCAGTCGATATTGGTGATGGCAACACGCCTGCACTCAACCTGAGTCCTGACTTTGACAAAACAACCGCCTACCGCTGGCTCAAGGACAACGCAAACCGCTACAGCTTTGAACTCTCCTTCACTAAAAACAACCGTCAGGGCGTGAGTTACGAACCCTGGCATTGGCGCTACGTTGGCGATATTCAAAGCCTAAAGACGTTTTATAAAGCGCGAGGACAGAAGTAGCCGTTGATCTTTGGTTGTTAGTGGGATTGTGCTTCGCTGGTTCTGAATAGCGATCGATACAGATGCTGGTCGATTTAGATCAGCGGCACAGAGAAAGCGTTAGGCTTTTTCGATGAGTCTGTTGATCACTGAATTAATGTGCTCACCGATACAAATTATCTCTAGGAAAGAGTTGTGTGCTTCTGTCTTCAGTAAGGTTAAAACACGTGTGAACATTTGTTAACGTTCAGAGGTCGTTTTTTGAAGAAGCTATGACAGACACCAACACAACCAATAAGCCTGACCAAACCGTTGAAGCATTTATGCAGTTTGGTGCCGATGAGCAACTGGCGCTTCTGTGGTTTATTTATGAAGAAGTCAAAGGCTCAATTACACCTAGCGCATCTGATAACGAAACGGGCTTTGCGATCGCCCAAGCATCCGTTGATCAACTAGCAGAGATGTCTCAAGAACAACAACTGCAAGCTCAACGTGACATTATTAACGGTTCCAATGATGGGATTGCTCACGACTATGCCAACTTCAATTCGAGCAATCGCATTGCCTTCTGGTACCTGTTAGGGCAAGAAATGGAAAAAGGACGAGTGGTCAACGTTCCATCCGATTACAAACTGCCATCAGAAGCACAGGGTTTTATGGATTCTTTCAAAGGCTATGACTTTGAAGGTCAACTTACCGCTATCCGCAACGTGGTTTCGATGATGGGTAGTTCTCCCAAACCAGGCGCAGTCGCTTAAGTTAAATCTACAAATTTAACGTCTGGATACTTTAGTAAAAATCTCAAACTCTGTCTGCTGAGATTCTGAAATTTCCTTCAAAGTAAGGTTTCAGAATCTCAGTTTTTTTGTTTAAAGCAGACATAGTTAGCGGCTCTAAATCATCTCCCAAAGTGATCGATTGCGATTAAAGAATCGCAATCGATCACTTTAGCGAAGCCGCCCCGATCGCAGAATGCTAACGATCAGCCAGAGTCCGAGAAAACTGGCTGAGAAGAAGAGGACGCTGCTAACCCAAAATAACCGTCCTGTACGATCGTTTGCCAGGATGGTTGCCGCACCCATAATCAAAGCGCCAACGACGATACTGAACGAGAGGCGGTTTGCAGAATCATCCACACTTCGGCGGAGTGGATCAAGATCACGCAGGT
>DATNQS010000013.1:0-2756 GCA_036703925.1 Candidatus Sericytochromatia bacterium | reverse complement strand
TCCGTACGACTTGTTAGCATGAGGATGAAGACATTAGTGCGGCTTTGCATCTCCTGGCAGAGGTTGTAGCCGTTGGCATCGGGCAAGTTCACATCTAAAATCACAAGATCCGGATGGAATTGTTCAAAGGATGCCAGCGCGCTCTTGCCATCCTCGGCTGATTCCATCTGATAGTTTTGCTTAGTTAAAAAGCGATGAATGAGGTTCCGGATTGCAGGATCGTCATCAACCACGAGAATCTTGGCTGGAGCCATAGCCATAACCTTGCGTTTGGAGGAGAAATGAAACTGGATTGGGAAAGCAGCCGTGACGCATCTCAAAACGATCGCGACACAAAGCTAACAAACAATTATGCTAAATCAAGCGTGTAGCCACAATTCTAGACAATAGTTGGTTAAACTGCTTGACGGTTAAAGATGCCCCTGGCTGCGGTTTGCGATCAAGCTGTTATGTAGCTTTCTCCCTATAGCGATTATTTTCTCTATAGTTGCTATACAGAGCATACATCGTCTGATCATGATCAGTACTTTTACCAGCAATAGTATGGCTTAACCTTGCTGGTATGTCTTGGGCAATCGGTGTTTTTACTGAAGAACAGGGAAGACAGTCGGACGATCGACATCCAGGCTAAACAGCACCAAGGTTTTGCGATCGATTCTAAAAAGGCTTGTGAACAGGTGTCAGACTAAGTTAGCTTGGAACAGAGGTGGAGACGCAGACAATGAGTAGCCAAAATTCGTACGAACAGCTTGGGGTGACAGAGGCTTCTAGCTTTGAGGAAATTCAAGATGCTCGTAATCAGTTGTTTGCTCAACATCAGGGCGATCGCAAGCAGCTAGAAAGCATCGAAGCTGCCTATGATGCCGTTTTAATGGATCGGTTGCGCTTACGGCAAGAAGGCAAGATTAAGGTGCCCGATCGCATTCGCTTTCCCGAAAAAGTGGTGCCACCACCATCAACCCCACCATCTGCACCAGCAAGCCAGGGTTCCGCATGGCTTCAACGATTAATTGATACGCCCAGTCGAGCTGACGTGCTGATACCCGCTGGGGTGTTGACCGCACTCAGCGCTTGGATTGTCCTTATGCCGACTGCCAATGTAGTGCAGCTAGCGTTGATTTTAGGGATGGGTGCCACCTTCTATTTTCTCTATCGCAAAGAACGTAAGCTGGGCAGAACTGTCTTACTGGGGTTAACAGGGCTATTTGTTGGCTTTTTGGTGGGAGGGGCGCTTAACGCACTCTTGCCCATGCAGATTGCTAGCCTTCTTGAGAGCTTTCGTCTGACATTGAATGCATTTGTGAGCGTGGTCACGTTTTTTGTCCTCTGGCTAGTTAGCAGTTTCCTACGCTAAGGCTATTGCTTTAAACTGCCTCGTTTCATCTGTTCGCGTTCGATCGCCTCAAACAAAGCACGAAAATTACCTTCACCAAACCCTTGTGCTCGCTGAGAGCGATCGTCGGTGCTATCGGCTAGTTGAATCGCTTGTCGCTGGATTAACTCAAAGAAGAAGGTTGGTTCATCAAAAATGGGTTGCGTAAAGGTCTGGAGTAACACTGCTGACTCTGCTTTGTCCTGCCAGTCGGCTAAAATTTGCTGCTCCTCAAGCTGTTGAACGATCACAGGCGTAAGTGTCAAGCCAGCTCGCTGTCGCAACTGAGCATAGTAGGTTGCAGGCACGTGAATCAGCGGCAAGCCCTTATGTCTTAGGTGGGCGATCGTTCTCAGCAGATCAGTGGTTTCTAACGCAATATGCTGCACGCCAGAGCCGCAATTCAGATCCAGAAATTCTTGAATCTGCGAGTTGGAGGAAGCTGGTTCGTTAATTGGTAACTGTACCCCGCCTGACGGATGGCGCAAGACGCGACTACAAAGGGCAGAATAAGCAGTTTGAATCTCAAAGCCCTGCTGGGGTTGAAAGCCTAAAACCCGCTCGTACCAGGCAACCGCCTGTTTCAAATCGCCCCTTGCCACATTCAGCACAACATGGTCCATGCTGGTGAAGAAACCGCAGTCTGCATCGGCTGTTTCAGCAGGCGCAGACGCATTGTTTTCTATGAAAGGCTGAGGAAGGAGCACATCATTCAGCATCACTGCCTGAGGTAAGAGTGACGTTCTACCAACACGCTCTACAAAGGTATGGGTAAGACCGCCCCAACCAGCCAGCATCGCCCAGCGCAAGCTGCCGTGTGCCTGCACCTCAGTTTGCAGTGGTTGGAGCAGTCTTGCACCCTGCTGCAAGGCATGGTTGAGCGTTGTCTCGATCGATGGCACGCAAAATGCCAGTTCAGACACACCGGGCGGATGGTGTTGTAAGAAAGTGGCAACCGCACCACCGTCATTACGAGCCGCGCAGCAGACGAAGTAAATGCTACCAGCATTAACAATCTCGATCGCCTGATCGTCACTCATACCGCTGCCTACAGAGCGAAAGCCCAGGTTCTGTATAAACCAGTCACGAGTCGCGATCGCATCGTTGACACTAAAACAGACGTAATCAATCTTCATAAAGGTTGGCATTCAGGCAAGTACGCTTCCGAGTGTCAATTCTCTCTGGTTATCAGCCTTTTCAAGTCTTTCTTTGGTTGCAATGCCACTTGCACCCTAGGCAGCAAGGTTTACGTTTCCTTGCGTCCTCTTTGCATTTCTTCATGCCTTTCCGTATCATACTGCCAGTGCTAGGGTCTGCATCAATCTCACCATGTCTGCGGTTCACGCAGTGCTAATAGACTGTATTAACATCAGAGCTAACGTGA
>DATNQS010000012.1:0-5546 GCA_036703925.1 Candidatus Sericytochromatia bacterium | reverse complement strand
CTGCCTTACCTTGAATGTTTGCTTGCGTCACCGTATCACCTCTAAAAGCGCGCTCGTCAGTCAACTTTATTAAACAGTCTAAAAGTTGATAGTACACATACACTTGTAATATTACACAAACAGTACTAATTCAAACAAACTATCGATCATTGATGCTAGGGATGTATTGTCAAGGCAATCTCATCAGCATTTTCATTCAAGCAAGGGCGCTCCATACCCACCACCACCAGGGGTTTCAATTACAAAGGTATCGCCGGGTTGCATAGCGACTTCTGCTTTGCTGCCTAACGGTTCGATCGTGCCATCGGCTCGTTCAACCCAGTTGCGCCCCACGGCTCCAGCGGCTCCACCTGCTAAACCAAATGGTGCTACCAGACGATGCCCAGACAGAATGGCGGCGGTCATTACCTCACAAAAGCGAATGCGGCGAATCACGCCATTTCCGCCTCGATGCGAACCCTCTCCACCGCTATCAGACCGGATCGTAAAGTCTTCCAACTGAACAGGAAAGCGCCATTCCAACACTTCTGGATCGGTGAGGCGAGAGTTGGTCATATGCGTCTGTACTGCATCCGTGCCGTCAAACGCTGCCCCTGCCCCCGAACCACCGCAGATCGTTTCGTAATACTGGTAGCGCTGATTACCAAAGGTGAAATTGTTCATCGTCCCCTGTGACGCTGCCATGACGTTTAACGCTCCATACAGGGCATCGGTGACAACTTGCGAGGTTTCTACATTGCCCGCCACGACTGCCGCTGGATAGCGAGGATTAAGCATACAGCCGTCAGGAATGATGATGTTGAGGGGTTTGAGACAGCCTGCATTGAGTGGAATATCATCGTCTACCAGACTGCGAAACACGTAGAGTACAGCCGCTTTGCAGACAGCTACTGGAGCATTGAAGTTGTTAGGCTGCTGAGGTGAGGTGCCTGTGAAGTCGATCGTGGCACTGCGGGTAGGACGATCGATCGTCACTGTGACCGCAATTTGACTGCCATCATCCATCGCGTAGGTAAAGCTGCCATCCGTCAACACATCAATGACGCAGCGCACCGACTCTTCGGCATTGTCCTGAACGTGCTGCATATAAGCCTGCACTGTCTCTAAGCCATAGTGCTGCACCATCTTATGGAGTTCCTGCACACCGCGCTCATTGGCAGCAATCTGCGCCTGTAAATCTGCCACATTCTGCGTTGGGTTGCGTACTGGGTAATCACCATCCGTCAACAGCGCGAGTAATGCCTCTTCTCGGAATTGCCCCTGCTCCACCAGTTGAAAATTGTCGATTAGAATGCCTTCTTGCACGATCGACGTACTGTTGGGCGGCATCGAGCCGGGCGAAATGCCACCAACATCAGCGTGATGTCCACGTGATGCAACGAAGAAGAGTGGAGCAGGGAGTGGAGTGTGGGGTGTAGGGGAAGAGTTTTGAGTAGCGCTTCGCGCCGCTTCGCTAGAGAGTTTTGAGTTTTGAGTTCTAAGCTCTCTATTCCCCTGCTCCCCTGCTCCTGCCTCCTGCCTTCTGCCTTCTGCCTCTTCTCCCCTCTCAAACACTGGCGTAATCACCGTCACATCAGGCAAATGCGTGCCCCCGTTGTAGGGATTATTGAGCACGTAAACATCCCCTGGTTTCAACGTGCTGCCGTGGGTAGTCATAAGGGATTGGACGCTTTCGCTCATGGAGCCAAGATGCACTGGGATATGGGGCGCATTGGCAACTAACTGTCCATGCTGATCAAACACGGCGCAGGAGAAGTCGAGGCGTTCTTTGATGTTGACGGAATAGCTGGTGTTTTGCAGTGTGAAGCCCATCTGTTCAGCGATCGCCATGAACAGGTGGTTGAAGATTTCGAGCAGGACGGGATCGGGAGAGTGGGGAGTGGGGAGGGGGGCGTGGGGTGAAGAGAGAGCGTTTTGAGTTAGAAGTTTTGAGTGAGGAGTTTTGAGTTCTACATTTTCGGTCTCCCTCCGCCCCCCTAGCGCCCCCTGCACCCCTACTGCTGGCTCTTGGCTCCTGACTTCTGACTTCTGCAAAATCAGATGCTTTCGCTCTGTTAGCTCCGCCTGCCATCCCGGTGTAATGACGTTAGTGCCCGTGGGTTCGACGATGAGTGCAGGACCCGTGAGGCGATCGCCCGGAAGCAAATGTTCGCGCTGAAATACGGGAGTTGCCTGCCAAGCATTGGCACCATAGGTTTGAACGATGGCGATCGGCTCTAGTGGTGTCGTGCGAGTTTCCGTGATGATGGGTTCATCGATCGTGCTGGTTGTGCCGATCGCCTCTACAGACACGGCTTCGACAATCAACGCCTTGTTTTCAGCAATGAAGCCGTAGCGCTGGCGGTGCGCTTGCTCGAAGGCAGCATTCATATTGTCAAAGCTGCCAAAATTGACGATCAGAGAGGCATCTGTTCCCTGATAGCGCAAATGAGCTTTGGGCAGTACGTGTATCTGTGCCTCTGGAATTTGTTGTTGCAGCAACTCTGCTTTCGCGTCTGCCATCAGGGCAGTAAGCGTGCGTTCGATGTCCGGCAGCACGGTCTTGCTCAAGGTCACCTCAACAGCTTTTTCTCGCATCACGCGGATGTCTGCTAATCCCATCCCGTAAGCAGATAGCACGCCTGCAAACGGGTGCAAAAAGACCTGTTTCATCCCCAACGTGTCTGCGATCGCGCAGGCGTGTTGTCCTCCGGCTCCACCGAAACAGCAGAGGGTGTACTCACTCACGTCATAGCCACGCTGGACAGAGATTTTTTTAATCGCGCTTGCCATTTTTTCGACGGCGATCGCTAAAAAGCCCTGAGCCACCTGTTCAGGCTTTTTCACGTTACTTGTTGCAGACTGAATGGTTGCTGCTAGGTCGCTAAATTGCTGCTGTACCACAGCGACATCAAGAGGCAGATTACCGCCTGTTCCGAACACTTTTGGGAAAAACTCTGGTTGCAGATTGCCTAACATGACATTGCAGTCTGTTACCGCCAGCGCGCCTCCTTTGCGGTAGCAGGCAGGACCCGGATTTGCCCCTGCTGACTCTGGTCCCACCCGGTAGCGCGACCCATCAAAGTGCAACAGCGACCCGCCACCTGCGGCTACGGTATGAATCGCCATCATCGGTGCTCGCAGCCGCACACCTGCCACTTCGGTTTCAAATTCCCGCTCATATTCGCCCGCGTAGTGAGCGACATCGGTGGACGTGCCGCCCATATCAAAGCTGATGATTTTCTCCAGCCCAGCAAGCTTGCTCGTTTGCACCGCTCCCACAATGCCGCCAGCGGGACCTGACAAGATGCTGTCCTTGCCCTGAAACGATCGAGCATCTATTAAGCCCCCATTGGATTGCATGAATAGGAGTTGAGGCGTGGGGCGTGGGGTAAATTGAGTAATACTGTGTGCCGCTGCGCTAGAGAGTTTTGCGTTTTGCGTTTTGCGTTCTTCTTGTTCCCATGCTCCCCCAAGCTCCTCGCTCACCTGCTCTACGTAGCGTCGCAAAATCGGTGATAGATAGGCATCAACAACAGTGGTATCGCCCCTGCTGACGAGCTTCATTAAGGGGCTGACCTCATGGGAGACGGAGACCTGGGTAAAGCCGATCGCACGTGCGATCGTGGCAGCTTTCTGTTCGTGGCTGGGGTAGCGGTAGCCGTGCATAAAGACGATCGCGCAGGCTCGAATGCCGTCTGTATATGCCTCTGTCAAAGCAGCAGTGAGGTGGGCTTCGGCAATTTCATCAAGCGGCACTAACTCTTCACCCTGAGCGCTGTAGCGTTCTTTAACTTCAATCACTCGTTCGTACAGCATTTCGGGCAGAACAATATGCCGCGCAAAAATTTTGGGACGGTTCTGGTAACCAATCCGCAAGGCATCACGAAAACCCTTGGTGATGACAAGCACGACGCGATCGCCCTTGCGCTCTAGCAGTGCGTTAGTGGCAACGGTTGTGCCCATTTTAATGGCGGCAATCTGCTCAGTCGGAAGCGGTGCATCGCTAGGAATCCCCAGGATGTCTCGAATGCCCTGCATAGACGCATCGTGGTAGCGTTCGGGGTTCTCAGACAGCAGTTTGTGTACTGTCAGGTTACCGTCCGGTCGGCGCGCCACGATATCGGTAAACGTACCGCCCCGATCGATCCAGAATTGCCAACGTGCGTCAGTATGAGTCGCCATCCCCAGATCCTTGCCGTGTCTTTGCTTAGACCTATTGTGGCAGCGATCGCCGTCCGGTCGTCCAGCTCCAGGCTACAACCCCACCATCCGCTAAGATACAGTCAGTATGACCCAGTGAAGTCAGCATGGTACAGTACAACCCCTTAAGCTGCTTGCCCTCCTCGGCAGAGCTACCCGATTCGGACGATACACCTGTGGATAATGAGCTGCAAAACCTCATCCCCAACTTGCTACAAGCGATTTTGGCGCTGGCATGGAGCGATCGCACCGATTGGTTCTTCGGCATCGACATGGGGATTTATTACGCCCCTAGTCAGCCGCCGATCGTACCCGATGGCTTTCTCAGCCTTGGAGTCGATCGCTTTGTGGATGAAGAAGGGCGCTTAAGCTACGTGCTGTGGGAAGAAGATGGCATTGCGCCGATACTGGCATTAGAAGTCGTCTCCAAAACCTACGGCGGTGAATATGAGCAGAAAAAGTTGAACTATGCCCAACTCGGCGTTCTGTACTACGTTATCTATTTCCCCAGTCGCCGCTACCGACGCAAGCGCCTACCGTTGGAAGTTTATCGGTTGGTTGATGGCGAGTACGTGCTACAACCAAGCGATCGCGTGTGGCTACCCGAAATTGGACTCGCGATCGGGCGCGATCATAGCACCTACTGCGGTCGCACCCGCGAGTGGTTGTACTGGTACGACCAGGAAGGAAACCGTTTACTAACTCCAGAAGAATTGGCAATAAAAGAAGGACAGCGTGCCGATCGTCTTGCTGCACGGCTGCGATCCCTGGGGATCGATCCTGATGAGGTTTAGGCTTTGATTCTACAGAGCATTGTTAGAGCGTTGAATGTCTTACGCAAATTCTCAAATTTACTAGACGCTGATGGCACGAATCTTTGATGAGCATTTGCGTGTGCATTATGGTTAGGCTTATGTTGAATCCTCGGACAGCGACGGAGTTTATCCCAGACTTCATCCTGTTTATTGGCGAAATTGATGATGCCGTCCTTGTAACCCTCTTTGCGACGGAAGTTTCACAGCTTTTGCTCGATCGCATTAAGTCCTCCAAAACCCAAAAATCTGCTTAATTGTTAGGTAACGCTCAAAAAAACGCAACATTTTTCTTTAAAGTTGGAATCGTCAGAGCATATACTAGATGTTCTTGCTAAAACTTTTAGACGAATTTAGAGGAAGTTAGATGTCGCGATATCGAGGTCCACGACTGCGGATTGTGCGTCGGCTGGGAGATCTACCTGGGTTGACTCGCAAAGCACCCAGACGTGCATACCCACCCGGTCAGCATGGTCAAAACCGCAAAAAGCGTTCTGAGTATGCGGTTCGGTTGGAAGAAAAACAAAAGCTCCGCTTCAACTACGGGATTAC
>DATNQS010000011.1:0-3967 GCA_036703925.1 Candidatus Sericytochromatia bacterium | reverse complement strand
GTTTTGCTCCAGTCGATCGCGCACATGAACCTTGGGCACCTTGGCAAAGAGGCGATGCGATCGGTTAATGGGCGTAAACAGATCGGTATGGGTCAGCAGCATTTCTGCCTTGCCCAAAAACAAAATACCCGTGTTGCTGAGTGCAAAATGCAGCCGTGACAGAATGCGCGTTTGCATTTCGGCATTGAAATAAATCAGCGTATTGCGGCAAACCAGCAAATCCAGCCGCGAGATGGGTGCATCCTGTACCAAATTATGACGACCAAAAATTACTACACGGCGCAAGTCTGCCCGAAAGGTAAAGCGATCGCCGATCGACTCAAAATAGCGCTCTCTTAACTCTGGCGACACTGCTTGCAGATCTTGCAGGCTGTAGCTGGCATGACGAGCCTGATGCAGTGCTTCTTCATCCACATCGGTGGCGTAAATTTTGACCCGCTGCCGAAACGCACTTGCTCCCAGCCTTTCAGTGAGGAGCATTACCAGCGTGTAGGCTTCTTCTCCTGACGCACAGCCAGCGCTCCACACTCGAATGGGTGCATCGACAGACTTTGACTCCAGCAGGGAGGGCAGCACTTGCTCCTGCAAATAGCGCCATGCAGCCGCATCCCGAAAGAATCCAGTGACATTGATCAAAATAGTATTGAGAAGGCTGGCAAACTCGTCTGGGTGCGCTTCCAGATAGTTCGTATAGTCTTCAAACGTGGCAACGCCTCTAACGTTCATCTGCTTTTGGACGCGCCGCTGAAGGCTCGATCGCTTATAGCCCGAAAAATCAAAGCCCCACGCTTGCTTCAAATATTCCAGTAAGGCAACAAACGACCGATCATCCTCACTGTTATTCACACCTTTTCAAAAAGAGAACCCGGATCAAAAAAGATTCATTAGCTGAAAGTTACACCAATGCAAATTAAAAATCTATCCGTTCTAGACAGGTAATTACCTGTGGGTGACAGCATTCGTCATTGCCGTGTCTTTGCCTGACGTTTGAAACGTCGCTTTAATTAGCAGCAAGGGCTGTTGTCCGGCAGAGCAAGACAGGACAGGGAGCATGGTGCAGCGTGTAGTCTTCAGTAGCGCTAAGGCGTGTATTTCGCAACGCGGGCGGTGGCTTGACCAGTGACTTGTCTTCTGACTTTAAGCTGTCTGGTTTTGGCTCGTCTGGTTTCGATCGCCGGAACGACTGTAATGGAAAGAGCGCTTCGCCAGCAGGAAAGCGGAGCCAACGTCGTGTCGCATTACCGCCCAACACAATCAAGTCTACCTGCCGTTGTTGGGCAATTTGGCAGATTAGCGGTCCCGGATCGCCCGTTTGCCGCAGCGTATGAACGGTTACGCCTGGGCGGTTCAGTGTATCCTTTGCGTGTGCCAGCACTTGCTCGCTCTGCTCTCTCTGTGCGTCTTGTAGCGACTGGTTTAGCTGCCAGCTTGGGGTCGGCGTGGCAAAGGGTCCAAACAAATAGTCGGCATTCAACGGTTGTTGAGCGTAGAGGATCGTAATTTGCTGTACACCCGCTGGCAAAAGCTGATGAGCGGTCGCGATCGCCTGTTGGGTTGTAGAAGAGTCGTTGACAACCAGCAACAGGTGATGCAGGCTTGGCTCTGCTGTAGATGCAGCACCACGAGCCACTAAAACACTACAGGGTGCATAGCGGGCAATAATCACAGAAACACTGCCCATTAATCGTCCTAGACGATTGCTTGGACCCCGTGACCCGACACCAATCAAACCTGCCTGGATCGTACGGGCACAACGCAAAATTTCGATCGCGGGACGACCTTGCTTTACCTGCACCGCGATCGACACATCTACTGGAAAGTGTGGGCGCAGAGTTGTCGCCAGCTCATCGCCACTAGGAAGCGCGGTCAGCTCCACCAGCACGTCTGAAGCAGCGTCAGTAGCAGGCGCAACTGACGCGGACTCGGTTGCTTGAGGGGCAACCGGCGCTTGCTTAGGGGGCAACCGTTTAGAGCGACTGGAGCGACGTGGCTCTACTGTCAACACCGTCACTAGCGATCGCCCATTGCCATTCTGTTGCGCTTGTAGAGTTTGGGCGATCGCAGCCAGCAGTTTTTGAGCTACCTGGGCGCTAGGCGAACCATCTGTTGCCAGGAGGAAAGGAGGAAAAAGGACTGGAGTTATTGTCTGAGTCATTACTTTGGCCTCTTACCTCCTTCATTGCATCAAGACGACTCCTCGCCATCACCGTTCCTTGCCGTAGTGCATCCTACTAGATTACGGTAACTTTTACGACTAAGTTACGCAAAATAGCTGTGCTGCCTAAGCTAGGCTAATGGAAAGGGCTGTGTAAAGTTAAACTAACCTCACTGTCGAGACAAGCGCCGATGAAGATTCTGGTACTGGCTTGGGAATTCCCGCCTCGTATTGTGGGTGGAATCGCTCGACACGTAGCAGAGCTATACCCTGAAATTGCCAAACAGGGGCACGAGATTCACCTGATCACCGTTGAGTTTGGGCAAGCGCCTCACTATGAAGTGGTCGATGGCGTGTCGATCCATCGCGTTAGGGTTGGCGATAGCGCTGATTTTCTCCACTGGGTTGCCAATATGAATGACAGCCTTGGACAGCACGGTGGAAAACTATTGCTGGAAGAGGAACCCTTTGATTTGATTCATGCCCACGATTGGCTGGTGAGCGATGCTGCGATCGCGCTCAAGCACACCTTCAAAATCCCTCTCGTTGCCACAATTCATGCTACTGAATTTGGTCGCCATAACGGCATTTACACCGATGTTCAGCGCTATGTCCACACAAAAGAGCGACAGCTTGTCCATAATGCTTGGCGTATCATCGTTTGTACTAACTATATGCGGCTGGAGGTTGAGCGCACCCTGGAAGCACCCTGGGACAAAATTGATGTCGTCTACAACGGCATTCGCCCCGAAAAAAAACAGCGTCATCCAGAGTTTGATTACTGGACGTTTCGCCGACGCTTTGCAGCTGACGAAGAGAAAATTACGTACTATGTGGGTCGCATGACCTACGAGAAAGGAGTTTCGGTGCTGCTTGATGCCGCTCCTAAGGTGCTGCAAGCGATCGGGCAGGCGGTAAAATTTGTGCTGATTGGCGGCGGCAATACCGAGTACCTGAAGCGCCAAGCCTGGGAGTTGGGCATTTGGAACCAGTGCTATTTCACAGGCTTTATGTCTGACGCTGACCTGGATAAGTTTCAAACCGTGGCTGACTGTGCCGTGTTTCCTAGCCTGTACGAACCGTTTGGTATTGTGGCGCTAGAGAGCTTTGCTGCTCGCGTTCCTGTGGTTGTTTCTGATACAGGCGGCTTACCAGAAGTGGTGCGCCATACAAAAACAGGCATTGTCACCTGGACCAACAATCCTGATTCGCTTGCCTGGGGCATTTTAGAAGTTTTGCGGCATCCTGGCTACGCACAATGGCTCGTGGATAATGCTTATGCAGATTTGAAACATCGCTTTGATTGGTACAAGCTGGCACTGCAAACAGAAGCAGTCTATGGGCGCGTGCTGCACGAGCGATCGCAAGTTGTTTGGCTCTAAATCCGTTTCTTAGGGGAAATAGAGTCGGGATAAGGTAAGTCAATTAGTTGTCCACCCCGTGCTCTTTACTCGTAGCAATAGCCTTAACAGCCGAACGTGTTCTTAGCGTTTGACCTTGATCGCCTGATGCATATGCTGCAACAGCTCTGTCATGGGTAGAGATGCAGGCAGAATGTGTGCGGCAATTTGTTTCAGTGCCTCTGGCAGGGGTGCGATCGGTGCTGCACCAGCCGTTGAGCCATGATGGCGATGATCCAAAACCAGAATGGGGGGGCGCTTCGGTAACTGGTGAAGCGCAAAGAGCATCGATAGCGTAAAGGGCTGAGCGATCGCATTCGTCCAGCAAAGCACCAACACATCGACACTACCTAACTCAAGCTGCTGAAGTACTTCTTGCCAGCAACGCCCAATGGCACCCGACAAACCAGCC
>DATNQS010000010.1:0-1911 GCA_036703925.1 Candidatus Sericytochromatia bacterium | reverse complement strand
AGCCGTCACGTTAGCTGGCGTAGTGGTAGTGGCGATCGCCAGCCTTAGTCCAGCCTCGCGCGCTTCCTGAAGCAACCGTTTGACACCGGGACGCAGCGGCACCACATTCTCCTCAATGAGCTGCGTATAGTGAGCCGTTTTTGCTTTGTGCAAGGCTGCTATCCACTCCCGCCGATCGCTCGGTGGCACAAAGTCTGGATAGTCGGTCGTTAAGTACTGTTGAATCCGCTCCTTGCCGCCCGTCACCGCTAGCAATTCGCCATAGCGTTCAACTGACCACTCCCAATCTAGACCTGCCTCAGCAAACGCCCGATTAAACGCAACGCGGTGACCATCCCGCTCGGTGTCGGCCAACGTACCATCAACATCAAAAATAAGCGCTTGAAGTTTAGACATGAGATCTCAGTAAAGTCAGGATATCTTGAATGTGCTGCTTGGCTACCAATGCTGCCTAATCTTTGTCAATCAGCGTATCATCTGCTGGTTTCAGTGCCGCTTCGTCAGTTGGTAGAGGACGGGGATGTATTACGGTTTCCGTAATCACAGGTGGAGCATGATCATCGGTTGACTGCTGACCCTGTAACGAGGGAGACAGGCGCTTTTGATGCTTTACGCCCCATTGATCCATTACGTCTTCGATCAACACCCGCCGAAGCCAGATCTGACTGACGACTGTAAGCGGCAGCGCTAACGCCAAGCCCAAAAAACCAAAAACTGTTGCAAAAAAGACCTGTGCTAGCAGGCTCGCGGCAGGCAGTAAAGAAACCTGCTGCGCCATGACAAACGGAGTCAGCAAATTACTTTCAAACTGCTGAATTGCAATGTAGAGAATAAAAACAAAGAGCGATTTAATGGGTGAGTCCAGCAAAGCCGTTGCCATCGGCAAGACGACGCTTAAGGTTGGACCAATGTTTGGAATGAAGTTAAGTAAACCCGCTAAAATGCCTTGTGCTAAGGCAGCTTTGACACCCAATAATGCCAGTCCAGTACTGCTGAGGACGGCAACAACGCTCATACTAATCAGGGCACCGACAATCCACCGACCCAGTGAAGACTCGCACTCTTGAAGAATGTAATCGATGCGCTGACGATAGAACGCTGGGAATAGACGGATGAAGCCACGTCGATACGCTGTTGGATTAATTAACAGCATCAGCCCTAAAATCAACACTAGCAAGATGTTGACGACCGCTCCCAGTGAGCTAGAGAAGAAAGCAAACGAACTGCCCAGTAGCCGATTAATATACGGCTGAATCTGTGCCCCTAAGCTGTCGAGGTTAGGCAGGTAAGGGCTGAACGTAGGTGGGACTAAGCGAATGAGATTGTTCGTCCAGCCATTCAGGCGATCGACCCCTGCTGGCACCAGCACAATCAACTCCTGAAACTGATTGGCGAAAGAGGGCACAATCAGCAGAAAGAAGCCGACCAGCACTGCAATAAAGCAACTAACAGAGAGCAATACCGCTACCGATCGCCGCATTCCAGCTTTCTGAAAGCGTCGTGACAGCAAATTTAAGCTATTTGCCAGCACAACCGCAGCAAACACCAGCAGCAGCACTTGACGGATTTGCCAGACGATATAGAGGCAGACCACCAGCGCTAAAAAACCAATCCATTGACCCAAGTTCACTACGCACTCCACATGAAAGGGGCAGAAAGTTGTTAGCCATTAGCGAGCTAGAGCAGACAAGCCCGCTCAACCGTTCAGTCTTATTCCTTAACCTTTGTAAGTTCGGCTTTCGCTTACGGCGGCAGCCTCTATCCCCTTTCGCTCTCGCTGCCAACGCCAGCCGAGCACAAATGCGGCGATCGTGGCGGGTAGCCAGACTGCAAGGAGTGCATTCGTTCTGGTTGGAGCAAGAGGCAGCGCTGGGGCACCATACTTAATGGCGATCGCTAGAGCGGTAGAGA
>DATNQS010000009.1:0-9208 GCA_036703925.1 Candidatus Sericytochromatia bacterium | reverse complement strand
GTTTACCTGCTCAAAGGCAAAGAGTTCGATCGCAATGTCGATTTAGAGAACGGCAACTTTGACTACCTGATGGGTTGCGATCTAGATATGAGCCACCCTGAAGTTGTCGGCGAGTTGAAGTATTGGGGCGAGTGGTATGTTGACACGACCGGAGTCGAGGGCTTCCGTTTTGATGCCGTTAAACACGTCTCAGCAGACTTCTTTCGGGAATGGCTAGATCATGTTAGCCACTATGCTGAACGCGACATTTTTGGGGTTGGTGAATACTGGTCGTACGACGTAGAAGCACTCCATAGCTTTGTTGAAACAACCAACGGCAAAGTAGCGCTGTTCGATGCGCCGCTCCACTACAACTTTCACGTCGCAAGTCAGTCGGGCAACGGCTACGATATGCGGCAGATTTTTGATAACACGCTAGTGCAACAACAGCCCGCCCTTGCAGTAACGCTAGTCGAAAACCATGATTCGCAGCCCTTGCAATCACTCGAATCAGTGGTCGAGCCTTGGTTTAAGCCCCTTGCCTATGCGCTGATTTTGCTGCGTCGTGAGGGCTACCCATGCCTTTTCTACGCTGATTATTACGGCGCACACTATACAGATCATGGCAACGATGGCGAAGAGCATGAAATTTGGCTAGATAGCTTTCAAGAGATTCTTGATCCAATGCTCTCGGCTCGGCAAACCTATGCGTATGGTGAGCAGTATGACTACTTTGACCACCCCAACACGATCGGCTGGACACGGTTGGGCGATGAAGATCATCCTGGCGGACTGGCAGTGCTACTTAGCAACGGCGATGAAGGTACTAAACCGATGGAAGTGGGTCAACCAAACGCAACGTTTATGGATATCACTGGGCACATTACTGAGCCAGTGACAACCAATGATGATGGCTGGGGTGATTTTCGCTGTAACGCTGGCTCTGTCTCTGTCTGGGTACCCAAACACTAAACAGAGCGGCTAAACCCTTCTCCGATCGACACCGCAAAATTTAGTGCAGGATAGTGATGGTGCTGGTCTCCGTTCTGGCATGAATGCGTGGATGAGTCGCCCTTCTACTCATCCACGCCTGTGCTAGCGACAGCACGATTGCCAACGTCTGAGTAACGTACTGTACATCTTCAGAGCGATCGACATGGGTGCTTCGACTGTCTTAAAAAACTACATCAATGGTGCTTGGTGCGCTTCTAGTGCAACGACCCATCTGAAGGTCATTAATCCAGCGACAA
The DNA here is from genome assembly GCA_036703925.1 of Candidatus Sericytochromatia bacterium. Taxonomy (GTDB): domain Bacteria; phylum Cyanobacteriota; class Cyanobacteriia; order Leptolyngbyales; family Leptolyngbyaceae; genus Stenomitos. The sequence continues at coordinate 7,979 of DATNQS010000009.1, read as the reverse complement.
CCGACGTGTTGGCAACGGTGCCACTGTCGTCTGCCAGTGAAGTCGATCAAGCCGCTCAAGCTGCTCAAGCTGCGTTTGTAAGCTGGCGGCGCACACCTGCCACTGAGCGCATTCAATACCTTTTTAAGCTCAAGACGTTACTAGAAGAGCAGCTTGGCACGCTAGCACAAACCATTACGCAAGAGTGTGGCAAAACGTTAACCGAGTCAAAGGGTGAACTGCGACGGGCGATCGAAAACGTTGAAGTCGCCTGTGGCATCCCGATCTTGATGCAGGGCTACAACTCCGAAGATATTGCCAAAGGCATTGACGAAAGCATGATCCGTCAGCCGCTTGGAGTGACAGCAGTGATTGCGCCTTTTAACTTTCCCAGCATGATTCCCTTCTGGTTCATGCCCTATGCGATCGCCTGTGGCAATACCGTCATGCTCAAGCCGTCTGAGCGAGTGCCGCTGACGATGCAGGCGATCGTGCAACTGCTAGAGCAAACGGGCTTGCCAAAGGGTGTGGTTAATCTGGTCAATGGTGACAAGACAGTCGTAGATGCCATCCTTGACCACCCGCTGATTCGAGCGATTAGCTTTGTGGGTTCGACACCCGTCGCCAAATACGTCTACAGTCGTGCTGCCGCTAATGGTAAGCGCGCTCAGTGTCAGGGCGGAGCCAAGAATCCAGTGATTATTTTGCCGGATGCTGACATTGATATGACAACGCGCATTATGGCGGATAGCGCCTTTGGCTGTGCGGGACAGCGCTGTTTAGCCGCCTCGATCGCCGTGACGATTGGAGACGCACGGCAACCCTTTACAGAAGCGATCGCTGATGTTGCTCAGTCCCGCATTGTTGGCTATGGCTTAGATGAGGATGTGCAGATGGGGCCAGTCATTAGCGCCCAAAGCCAGACGCGCATTGAAGGACTGATTCAGCAGGGGGCAGACGAAGGCGCAACGGTTTTAGTGGATGGTCGTCAGCCTAGCGTTTCTCGCTACGAAAAGGGCTATTTTGTGCGACCCACGATTCTTCAAAACGTTGACCCCACCGGCGACATTGCCCGCACCGAAATTTTTGGCCCTGTCCTGAGCCTGATGCATCTAGAAACCTTTGAGGACGCGATCGCCCTCATCAATGGCGGTCAATATGGCAACATGGCGTGCCTCTTTACCAGCAGTGGCGCGGCTGCACGCAAGTTTCGCTATGAAGCCGAAGTCGGCAACATTGGCATCAATATTGGTGTTGCGGCTCCAATGGCGTTCTTCCCGTTTAGCGGCTGGAAAGACAGCTTTTTTGGTGATTTGCATGGGCAGGGGCATCAAGCGGTTGAGTTTTTCACGCAAACAAAGGTAGTGGTCGAGCGCTGGAAAGATTGGACGCGACAGTTTTAGGGGTAATGTACGGGCGATCGATTAGGTTGTTGTGACACAAAAAACAATCGTCCGGACATGGCTTAATGCGTGTGCAAAAGTAGTTATCAGCAATTTTTGAGTAAGGTAGCCGCAACATCTGCTTAGGAGTGGGGCGGTTGCAATTAAACATTGCCGTACGTTGAAGTTTCGGAGTTAAGTAGCTGGGTGCAGTTAACTTAAAGAAGTTGTTGGGGGTGGAGGGGTAAAACCTCCTGTCTAACGGCAAAGCCCCCATATGCCCCTCTAACATTTAATTGAGGCTACCTACTTACAAGCTTTGTTTTCTTGGAATGAAGCAGCGCAGCAATGCAAGCTTCTTCGATGAACGTCCTCTCAACCAACGGCACCGTAATTGCTATAGATCATACTGTTTGCATTTTACCGAGGTCATGCGAACAGATGGTTGCCTTAGCTGCTGGCTTTTACTAGCATTGCATCCTCATACTTTGAGGTAGCTTCATCAGCCCCTGTTGAAAGAGTGAATTTTATGATGACTTCGACCGCCCCACAACAGCTTACGCTGGGCGTACTTGGTTTAGCGCTTCTAGTTTGTGGCATCGATAACCCTGCTCAAGCAGCAGTGCTTTTTGATAACGGTGCGCCCAATTTTCGACTTGCGATCGAGAGTGATCTTGCTTTGCCAGTAAAAGCGGGTGATGATTTCACGCTTACTACCAGTAATGACGTGACAAAAATTACCTGGAGTGGGCTGTATGCTGCTGGGCAATCTGTTTCCACTACGCCTGCGGTTGATCAATTCTCGGTTCGTATCTTTGAGTTTCTCAACGGTAGACCTGCGGTTTCACCCATCGTTGCTTTCAACAACATTAGCGTTGCCCGAGCAAGCAACCCGCAAAATATATTCTTCTACAACTACTCGTTTACGCCAACGCAGCCCATTACGTTTAAGGCTGGCAGCTATTTGCTCTCGGTGGTCAACAATACTAAAGCTGATGCAAGCCTCAACTGGTTTTGGGCAACCAGTAACGAGAATGGCAACGACTTTGGTCGCTTTCAGCCTGGTGATCAGTGGTTTGTTGATGTTAATACTGCTGAACTCTCGTTCGCTATTGAGGGCAACTCCAAACCTGTGCCAACCCCTGCCTTACTGCCAGGATTAATTGGTCTAGGAATCGGCGCTTGGCGAAAACGGCAACTGGCAGCAAAGGATCGTAGCGGTAAATGACGATCGTTGGCTGAACCATCCGTTCCAGGGAAGTGCGATTATCTTCCCTGAAACATCCTTGCAAGCTAAGGTCTATCAGTTAGAAAGATGGTCTGGGGCGGTCGAAAAGCTCAAGTCAACCGTTACACAAGGGCAAAAACCTGACTTCTGACCCCTTACGGCTCCAACTCGACATCGGTCATATGTATAGGCTCGTTGAATCGGATGCTATTTAAGCGTCATCAGGCGTTGCTTTATAGTTGATGAGATTAAGACGCGGTTGATAGCGTGAACGACCCCATTGGAAGCAGCAATGTCGGCTTGAATGACGCTTGCATTGTTAACCACCACTTTATCTGCATCCACGCGCACAGCCAGACCGCCACCTAACGATTTCACTAAGCCAGTCTTCAAGGCGCTAGATGGGACTGTGCTAGGAACAACGTGGTATGCCAACACTTCTCTCAAAAGTGCTCTGTTCTCTGGCCTCAACAGCTTTGCAAGCGTGCCAGCAGGCAGAGCCGCAAACGCTGCGTCTGTGGGTGCAAACACAGTAAAATTACCCCCCTTTTGGACAGCCTGTGTTAGCCCAGCCACTTCTACTGCTCTAGCCAACGTTTTGAAGGAACCTGCCTTTGCTCCCTGTTGCAACAATGCCGAAAGCGTGAGGTTGCGTGTCGATCGCGGTGCCGGGGTTCCACTTGCAGGCGACTGTCTGGGAGTAGGCTGCGTTGTTCCAGCAGGCACTTGGCTGGGGGTACCAGGCTGAGTTCCAGCGGGCGTTGACCTTGGCGATGGTTGTCCTGGTGATGGTTGTGCTGGCGCTGCTGGTGATGGCTGCCCTACTGACGGTTGCCCTGACGATGGTTGTCCGGGTACTGTTTGCCCTGGCGCTGTTGGTGCTGGTGATGGTTGCGTTACCTCAGCAGGAGTAGTCCCTGTACCGGGAGTCGTCTGGGCGATCGTAGGAACCACCACCACGGCTCCTAAACCAGCAACGCCTGCCAGGATGGACAGCGTTTGAAACATCGTTAAACGATAGCGTTTTTGCATCTTCTTTCTTTACCGTTAACAAATATGAACAGGGTTCAATGTACCGATGTTGCAAAAACAAACGCTCTACCTTCCGGTAGATTCTGATATGTGCGGAAGCAAGGTATTGCACAGGCACTATAGAATTAACCGCACAGCCAGACAACACTCTTTTTTAGCTGTAGAGTAATGCTAGTTCGACTTGAAAGCTAACCGATGTAATCCTTTCCTCAGGGTGTTTTGGTGGAACATCAGAACTTCTCACTTTTAGAGTCAAGGCGTAGATGCTTTAGACATAGGCTAAGAGTTTAGGTACGGAGCTTCACCAAAATTTTGTTTGAACAAACCGTTTTCTCCCTTGCAGGCAAAGCTTCTCAGAGAACTATCGTCTCCTCAGTCATTATTCTCATTGGCTAGGAAGTTTTTTTCAGCTCCCGATCGCCCTTAGGCTTAATCTCAATATTGTGCTCATACCAGCGCATTAGGGGAGTTGCAGTTACACCATGTACCACTACTGAAAGCACGATCGTAGTGAATGTAATCCAGGCAATCAGTTCTCCTATGTCACCCTTAAGCCCATGCCCAAACGCATAGGTCAGATAATACAGAGAGCCAACGCCACGAATGCCAAACCAGCCGAATAACCAACGGGTTGGATGGGGAACGGGTGCCCCAATCATGCTTAACCACGCCCCTAGGGGACGAATGAGAACCAGAAGTAGCACGGCAACTAGAAGTGCAGGTCCAGCAAAGCGAATCAGCGGCTCCACACGCAAGAGCGCACCTAAAAGCAGAATCGCTGCAATTTCAACCAGTTTTTCTACACGCTCGATAAAGCGCAGTTGAGAGAGAGATTTATCGCGCTCGGGAATGTGACGTTGCATCACTACACCTGCCACAAAGACAGCCGCAAAGCCATAGCCATTGGCTAGCTCGGTCAGCGCATAGGTGATTAAAATGGCTGCAAGAGACAGGAAGTCTTCAAGGAGTTCATCGGCTGGTCGGTGCGCTTGCAAGCGGTGATCAAGCCACTGTACGGCTCTGGCAACAACAATGCCCATGACAATGCCAATGGTAACTGCCCAAATGACATCCACTGCAACCCACTTCCCAAACCACGTTTGCCAGTTGTCGTTTTCTAGCCAGTGCAGCCCAAAATAAACGAACGGAAACGCCAGCGCGTCATTTAAACCGCCTTCGGAGGTCAAGCCAAAGCGCAACTCATCACGATCGGATGGATTATCAAGCTGCACTTCTGAAGCAAGTACTGGATCAGTAGGTGCCAGAATCGCGCCAAGAAGGACAGCGGCACCCCAATTGAGTTGCAAAACCCAATGGGCGATCGCGGCAACTGCAAAGATGGAAAGCGGCATCAAAAAGCCGATCAGCCGAATGGTAGAGTTCCATGCCCACGCCGTAAGTGGACGGTTCATCTTCAAACCACAGCCAAACAGAGAAATCAGCACTGCAAACTCTGTCAGCCGCTCCAGAAACTTGGCATCTGGTCGCAGTTGCACCAAATTAAACCCATAGGGGCTGAGTACAATGCCAACCACTAGATAGATCAAGGCATAAGAGATCGGCAAACGTGCAATCCATCCTGACCCTAACGTGATGAGCAGCAATAGTAACCCAATGACTAATAAGTCAAGAATGTAAATATCCACAAAATTTACGCCACAAGAACTAGGTAAGCGTGCCTACTCACTGTACGCAGCAGTGGCGTAACTGTACCTCAACCTCGGGGGGATTTTGCAGCTAGGATAAGTGATAAAGGGCGATCAACGCTGACCGCTCATAGCTGACCGTTGATGGATAATGCTGGGCTTCCTCAGAGCTTTGAGGCATAAAGAGCGGCTCCTAGCAGCCCGACCTGAGGATTAAGCACTACATGAACAGGCACCATTTCGAGCAACGGCAGCATCCGCCCCTTATCAATTAGAGAGTTAAGAAAGTTACCTCCTTGCAGGAGTGGCAATATCTTGGGCGCAATGCCACCCGCAATATAAAGCCCGCCATAGGGCAGCAGTTTCAGTGCCAGATTGCCAGCTTCAGCACCATAGGCATCCACAAAGATTTGCATGGTTTGCTCTGAGAGTCGATCACGCTTTTCTAAAGCAGCCTGGGCGATCACGGCGGCAGGGTCAACGCTTTTCTCACGCCCAATTTCGCGTTCCCAGGTTTGGACGATCGCGCCTACCTCTGGTGATTCTGCTGCTACTTGGCGATCGCGCAAAAATTGATAGATCGAGACGATGCCCTGTCCAGAAACCACACGCTCGACTGAGATGCGCTGAATGTGATGTTTTTCGAGCAAATAGCGTGAAAGCTGAAATTCCATTTCCGATCGCGGTGCAAAGTCAGAATGTCCGCCCTCGGTGCCATAAACGCGATAGTCGCCATCCTGATGGATTAAAAAGCCCTGCCCTAATCCCGTTCCTGCTCCAATCACGCCGATCGGCGCTTGCGGATTGGGTTTACCTGCTTGCAAGGTCAGTAAATCGTCATTGTCTAAGCCCACAACCCCATAGCCAACGGCTGCGAAATCGTTAATGAGCGATGTTTGAGAAATGTCTAACTCCTGGCTCAAACGTTGTGCTGAAAGCGTCCAGCATAGATTAGTGAGCTGAGAGGTGTTGTCCACAACAGGACCCGCGATCGCAAAACACGCCTTTTGTGGCGCAGCGGGGAGGTTTGACGCTTGCGCCGCCTCTGCCAAAAACTGTCGCACCATTGGCACCAGATCGGGAAAGCTGGCGCTAGGATAGCGTTGCTCGTGCAGTGGTTTGAGCGTTACCCCCGATGTTGATGGCACTGTCTCAACCAGACGCAGAATTGTTTTTGTCCCGCCAATATCGCCAGCCAGTAATACCGTCATGTGCTTACTCCACGCTCTGATGCAACGTCGTTTCGTCAACTTTGTTTGCAAAATACCTGTCTAAGATAGCTGTAAACCTACGATCTTCAAGGGTTAATCCCTATAACTTAAGTCATGCTTTTAGAACTGCCAGCGCTACGCCTTCAATGGTCTCCTGTCTACATCTTGACCAGCCGCTTCCTGCGATCGACAACGAAAACCTTTGGCAGCACCACGATCGCGTTCGTGCTGCTGGTCGCGTTACCCTCTGCTGCAAATGCCCGCCCTACAGGTCTACCGTCGGCTGTTAAACCTCAACTGGCATTGCCTCAATCTCTACCGTCAGCCGCGTTACCTGATCCTAGGACGGCTAAGGAGTTTAATCAACGTGGTACCAGTAGAATGCAAAACGGTGACTTAGATGGGGCGATCGCAGATTTTAGTCAGGCGGTGCAGTTGAAGCGTGGCTATGCAATGGCGTACTACAACCGGGGCACTGTCTATGCCAGCACGGGTAATGTGCGTGCGGCATTAGCTGACTATACGCAAGTCATTGCACTCAAGCCAAACAATGCTGCTGTGCGCTACAGCCGTGGTTCGCTTCGTGCCAAGACAGGCGATCGAGCAGGAGCGCTTGTAGATTTTCAGCAGGCTGCCGCTCTCTTTAAGCAGGAAGGCAACACCATCTTCTATCAAAAAGCTCAGGATTACATTAAGCAGCTTCAGCCTGTATAAGGTGCTGGTTTCGATCGATTTGCAATGTACAGCTTGCTACGCTTGTTACAGCGATCGTTTGATGCATTTCGTGGGCTCACTGCTTAAACATATGCATGAAGGGTAATGCAAGATTACCTAGAGTGCGATGAAAGATGAGTCTGACGTTTCGGGTGAAGAACGTGGCAAGTTCTATCATCGGCGAACAGAGTCCGATCGCCCTTTTAACAAAGTCCTCACGCTGGCAGATGGTGATGAGAATGGAATAGGGGATAGAGATTGCACAAAACAAGGTGGGTAGGTTGTCTTTCTACAGTTAGACCTTGAACCGCTGCACAATCGCTCTTCTAACAGAGATAGTAGCTGTGTGGATTCTCTACGCTACAGGGACTTGAGCGTTAGCTGTTCTCGCGATAGCCCTAGATTTTGTTATATAGAACGGCATCGTTAGAAAGGAGAGCGAGGGTAAAATATTCTGAAGGAGTATTAATATGGCGACTCAAACACTGAGCCAAAAGAAAGTAGCCATCCTTGTAGCAGATGGGTTCGAGCAAGCAGAACTGACTGAACCCAAACAAGCACTAGATGAAGCAGGGGCACAAACCCATATTGTTTCCCCTAACAGTGACACGGTTCAGGGTTGGCACCATTTCGATAAGGGCGACAGCTTCCCTGTGAATGTGACGCTGGACAGCGCAAACCCAGATGACTATGATGCCCTGCTGCTACCGGGTGGCGTTGCGAATCCAGATCAACTTCGCATGAACGAAAAGGCGGTTCAGTTTATTCAGGCTTTCTTTGCAGCGAG
>DATNQS010000008.1:0-3392 GCA_036703925.1 Candidatus Sericytochromatia bacterium | reverse complement strand
GCCAGTTGGTCAATGAGCGCATCTAACGTCCGCTGTCTGCGAACGCTGCCATACACTAACTCAGTCAGCAGGCGACGATCGAGAAGATTAGTGAGCTTTGCCTGCCGCAGCGTTTTGTCCAGCGCCACGTCGGCAAAGGCTCCTTGATGCACCGATCGCAGTGCTAAAAAAGCCAACTGACGAGGATTTTGGGTCACGATCGTGGTTTAAAACGCCGTTCCTAGGATAGCTCGGTACGCGGTTGCTTTGAGTCTGCCGGATGGTGGACGGGCGCGTGATGGACAGGAATTTCGATCATAAATTCGGCACCAAATTTTGGTTCAGAGTAAAACTTCAGGTAGCCGTGGTGCTGGTTGACAATAGTCTGATAGCTCACCGTTAGCCCTAACCCAACTCCCTGCCCCACGTCTTTAGTAGTGAAGAAGGGGTCAAAAATTTGGTGTTGCAGGCTGTGGGGAATGCCCGGTCCCGTATCAGTGATGACAACGCGAACCATTTCGGGCTGGTTGGTTGTGGCTGCAATCACATCGGTGCAAATGGCGATCGCCTTCTCGCCCTGCCAGGTACTCAACGCTTCGATCGCATTCAGCAACAGGTTGAGAAATACCTGATTGAGGTCTCCGGGATAACATTCCACCAGGGGCAAATCACCGTATTGACGAATGATTTCGATATCTTCTTTGAAGTGGGTTTTGAGTACGAGTAGCGTACTTTCAATGCCTTCGTGAAGGTTGACCCGTTTGCGCTCTGCCTCATCCAACCGTGAGAAGTTGCGGAGTGAAAGCACGATTTGACGAATGCGATCGGCACCCGAGCGCATGGAATCGAGGATGCGAAGCAAATCGCCCCGCAAAAAATCGAGTTCAATTTCAGCGATCATTGCCTGTAGTGCTTCATCTGGCTCTGGTGTGCGAGCCTCATACTCCTTCAGTAAATGGAGTAGATCGTGAATATAGGTTTCGACATAGGGCACATTGCCGTAGATGAAGTTAATCGGATTATTGATTTCGTGAGCCACTCCTGCTACCAACCGCCCCAGGCTAGACATTTTTTCGCTCTGAATGAGCTGTGCCTGGGTCAAACGTAGCTCGTTCAGCGTTTCTGCAAGATGATGCGCCTGTGCTGCACTTTCGGCTGCCTGCTGCTTTGTCTGGGCATAAAGGTGCGCCTGCTGAATCGAAATTGCTAACTGATCTGCCACCGCTTGCGTTAGTTTTTGATCATTCTTTGACCAATAGCGCGTGTGCGAACACTGGTTGAGATAGAGAATAGCGTGCAGTTTTGCCTTGTTCTGTACGGGCACCACCAGCGACGATTTAATTTGCGCCTGCTGGTACTCCTCGTTGTCGGGACCAATGCGATCGTCTTGAGTCACATCAGCAATGACAACGCGACGGCGATTTTGAATCACCCAGCGGGTAATTGGACCATTCGTGTCAAAGGCATCAATGGTGCCTGTTAAGGGTGGACGGCAGACTTCATACAGGTGCTTGAGCCGAAAGGCAGCACGATCACCGGTTTCATCCATCGCCGCTGCAACAACGGGTTCGCTCTCGTAATCGCCCGGATCTTCAACCAGATGCACCAGGCAGCGATCGACCTTGAGTGCCTCTAGCAGTTGAGCGATCGCGCCACTAAGAATCGTTCCCAGTTCAAAGCTTTGGCGTGTCTGAGCGGTGATCTGGTTCACCAAACGTTCTCGCTGCGCCTGCTTTTGGGTTTGTTCATAAAGCTGCGCCTGCCGGATTGCAATCTCAAGCTGCTGGGCGATCGACTGGATAAACTCCACTTCTGCGGGCGACCAGTAGCGAGGTTCGTCAGACAAACAGGCAATAAACCCGTTCGAGCCGCCCTGCGAGTTGACGGGCACTAGCAAATTAGCGATCGCGCCCAATACCAGCGGAGGCGGTTGCTTATCACGTTTACGCCAGGGTGGTGTCCAGTGGCTGAGCGAATGCACCAGCGAAGTGCCAGCACTCAACCCACTGGTGATGCTGAGTTCGCCACGGGCGATCGCGGTCGCTGTAGAACCGAACATAGCCAGCGGGTAGTAGCCTGGTGCAAAAGCCTTTTGGTGCAGGCGATCGACATTACCACTCTCACAGACAAGCTGAACCCGCTTGGTGTCGTGAAAATACCACAAGAAACTACAGCGATCTAACTTGAGCAAGGTTGCCAGTTCATCGGTTGCCGTTTGCAGCACGACCCGCAACTCTAGAGAATTGCGAACACGGTCAACAATCCGCCGTAGTTGGGCATTTTGTTTTTCGGGATACTCCAACCAATTAGTTGGTGATACTTTAGCCGAACGAAATTTGAGAAACACACGAGGCAGGGTAAAAAAGTCAGACAGCATGAATAGTTAGGGCGAGTTACTCGTCCAAAAGGGCATCACGTTTTTTCGAGTCGCTTAGAGATGAGACAAAGCACTGGAGGTAAGGAGAAAGCAACACTGCTCCTTCCATCTGTTTCCTGCCCTTTACCTAATCGCAACGGCACTCCACTCGACCGGAAACCGCTGTCTAAAATCCGTAAGACCGTAGAGCCTAAGCACTACAGTAAAGATGCCCCTATTTCGTCAATTAACGCTGTTTCGTCACTCAACACTGTATAAAACAATACTGTATAGCTATGTTAGAAGGCTGTAGCTACTGAAGCTGTATTTAAAGGTACGTTGAGCTACCTCTGTTAGATTTATGTCACCCGTCAAACGGCGTATTTTTTTCAAGATAAAAGTATTGGCACCGCTCCTTGCTTTGTCTACTGCGCTTTCCGTCCGGCGCGGACAAGCAAATCGATCTGTCATTGTCTAGCTAACTCGTGATTCAGGTTGTACGCTGGCAGTACAGGTAGCCTGTCAGGGCTGAGGGCTGAAACTTTAAAGTTAATTCTGACTACTGCTCGCTAAAGGCTGACTGCGAAGGGATGATGGATCAAGGAGCAAGAGCATGAAGCAGATACAACCTAATCTTCAAAATTCTTCAGCACAGCCATCGAGTGTCTTGTTAGCAGTCGATCGCCGTCAAGCCAATCAGCTCAAAGCGCTCCTTCTTCTGGTGGGGCTGGGCTTGGTTGCGATCGAACCAGTGCTGGCATTACCCAATCCAGAGGATAAGCCTGAAGAAGTACTGCGATTGGAAGTCATTACTGGAGCGCGATCGCCGCTTGATGGCAAACCCATCACGGCAAGTGAGTACGCGCAGCTTCAGGCAGAGTTGCAAACGCCTGCACCCTCTCGACCGCAAGTGGGACGCCCACTTGAAAAGAACCTTAATTTGCTGCGTCTCCGCAGATTTATCAAAACCTTTTTTCCTTTCTTGCCAGTCCGTTAGTTAAACGGCACCAGGCAGGAGACTCAAACGCTTCATGCTTTGACGCACCAGGCGATCGGT
>DATNQS010000007.1:0-1507 GCA_036703925.1 Candidatus Sericytochromatia bacterium | reverse complement strand
ATCGCATCGTAGGTAGTGTCTCTTGGTGCAATGCCGGTGCCACCGTTGATAATGACGGCTGCTAAGTCTGCTCGTTGGCTAAGCTGCATAAGCTCGGCCTGAATCTGCACAGGCTCATCTTTGAGAATGACGTAAGCAACGACCTGATGCCCTGCATCATGCAGCAGTTGTCGGATTAGCTGCCCACTGCGATCGGTTTCGATGGTGCGAGTATCACTGACAGTCACGATCGCACAGTTAATAGCAAAAGTGGCAGAGTCAGGATGAGGATTAGCTGCCATTGCTTACCAGTAGTATTGACTGTTCTGTTAAAGCCTTGCAAGGGGTTGAAAACGTGCCATAAACAACCCCAACCCTGTGGTTGATCGATCGTACAAAAACAACCGATAACCCGCTTCTAAGATTTACTAAACTCCAGTCCATGATCGTTTGCATAGCGCTCCATAAAGCGCATAAAACGATCCCATTCCTGAGGCGATCGGATAATATAAGTTGCTTCTAACGCATCAGGCTGACCGTTCACAAATTTGGCATTTACTTCTCGTGAAACCAGCTCACCTTCTTCATCTACCAAATACATTCCGGTAATGGCTTCGGTAGTGGTGCTGCTAAGTGCAGTAGGGCTTTGAAAGTAAAAAATGGCTTTGCCGTTGCTACCGTCACGGGAACGAGTCAAACTAATATCAGGGACAACATCTTCATCAATACCTCTGGCAAATTGAATTTGAGCCATAATTCTCAATCAGCGTTTGTGTTAGGTGGAAGACTATTCTCCCATGTTACGGTAGGCGCAAAAACAGGCTCTTAAAAAAGGTATGGCTTCCTAGAACCCCAACTTCTTTAAGAAGTCGGGGTTCTGATTCTCAGGTTAGCCTTGGCGCAGTTTTTCCAGCACGCTACGGTCTTCCAACGTGGAAGTATCGCCCGAAATCTCGGCACCGCTTGCCAGATCGCGCAGCAGGCGACGCATGATTTTGCCAGAACGAGTTTTGGGTAGGGCATCGGCAAAGCGGATCTCACCGGGACGGGCGATCGCGCCAATCTCTTTCACGACGTGCTGCTTGAGTTCTTTCAGCAAGGCATCACTAGGACTGTACGTGCCCTCCAGTGTGACAAACGCCACAATCTCTTGCCCTTTAAGCTCATCTGGTTTACCCACGACAGCGGCTTCAGCAACGGCAGGATGGGACACCAGCGCCGACTCAATTTCCATCGTACCGAGGCGATGCCCAGCCACGTTGATCACATCGTCTACGCGACCCATCACCCAAAAGTAGCCATCTTCATCGCAACGGGCACCATCACCTGCAAAGTAGGTATACTGTCCATCTTTGGGTGGGATATGCTCCCAATACGTACGACGGAAGCGATCGGGATCGCCATAGACGGTTCGCATCATACCGGGCCAAGGATGCCGTACAGCTAGATAGCCTCCCTCATTTGCGCCGACAGAATTGCCATCCAGATCAACCACATCTGTCAGAATGCCGGGAAAAGGTAGCGTTGC
>DATNQS010000006.1:0-8597 GCA_036703925.1 Candidatus Sericytochromatia bacterium | reverse complement strand
CTTGCTTCTGCCTGACCGATCGCCTCGGGGCGACTACCTGCACGTAACAGGGAGAGATTTGCCTGCGCTCTGGCAAGTTCTGCCTGTGCCCGATCGCGATCGGCTTGCAGTTCTCTCGTTTCCATTCGTGCTACAACCTGCCCTTTGCGAACGCGATCGCCCCGCTGCACCAGCAGCGCTTCTAGCCGACCAGCCGTTTTCGGGTTCAAATTCAGTTCTTTCACTGCCTGCACTTCACCGCTGGCAGTAATGCGCGCCGTAATGTCTTTTGCTTGTACAGGTACAGTCAGTTGACTAATAGACTGCTTAGGAGCGGCATTACGCACCAGTGGCACAGCTACCGCAGAAGCGCCAACGACACCCGCTACTACCAGTCCTATTAGCCAGGGAGTGCTTTTGGCTTTACCAACAAGAGGAAGTTGCATAGGGAGAGAGAATCTGTAGATAGAGAGTGAACAGAGGAATGAGAGAGAACCAGAAATAAAGCTGTTGTCTATTGAAACAGGGGAAGCACAGGAAGCTCTTTGGATGCTCTAACCAACCTGGGCAGGGCCATCTGTCGCTGTCGGCATGACCTGAGACGTATGCTGCTGCTCCCACCGCTCCATCATGAGCGGCAGTTCTTGCTCTAGAAAGGCATGAACCGCGTGCATTTCTTCAAGACGTTGGCGCAATGGCGGTGCGCTGTCATCAATCAACTTCAACCCCTGTTCGGCAATTTGACGAAACGTTTTGATCTGCGTGATGCGTTGCTTCGTCAACTCAGCCCAGGCATTGGGCTTAATGCGAAAGTAATCCCGCCGTTTACCAGGCAGACTGGTGCGTTCAATTAAACCCAGTTGCGTGAGTAGACGGGTCATGGTGCTAATTGAGCCTTTGCTTGCCTGCAAAACGGCGGCTAGTTCACTCGGCGATTGGTGTGGCGGGTTAGAAATGAGCAACCAGCCCAGAATGCGCCCTGCCATACGTGGCAAACCGACTAGCTCAAACGAAAGCCCCACTGTTTCGATGAACTGCTGCTGCTCAAGGGGCGGATAGTCAAACGGCAGATGTTCAAGCAGTGGCTCATGTTTCATCAGGCTTGGCTCAGTGTTTGGCAAGGATGTTGCACTCATAGCCACAACCTAACACATTAAGTTTAGTAATTACTGAACAATTAGAAATAGCTGGTGCGTGCTAGTGATACCGAAGCGATCGCCAAAGGTCACGTTGCTCCCTTTTGAACCCTGTGTAACGACAAGTGAACACCGTTGTATTGATATTGTTAGGTATTGCAGACGGTTGGTCGTAACTCCCTTCTGTTAGAGGTTCCAGCATCTTTAGATAGATTTCAGCGCTTTACTTTTGAGTATGATGAAGTCTATTCATCTTGCTGCTAGCCGATCGCCCATGTTAAGACTGAGTTCTCTATGTCCAATGCGCCCGTCCTGGAAGCGTTGACTTGAGCACTCTTTAGAAAGAACCGAAAGAACCGTCCGTTCGATGCTTTTTTTGTAAACATTGCCCAAACCTTTCGGATTAGTCCACCGCTTTGATGCATTCAGTACAATATGCTGACCGATGCCATGGAGCGCTCAGACTGAGTTAAAGCCTATGAGTCCTTCGCCTGACCGTTTCCCCCAATCCTCCAAGCCTCCCTTGCCTGACGAAACTACTCCTACTCCAGAACAGCCCTTTGCTGCTTCTGATCCAACATCAGCGGCTGCCTCTAGGTCTAACGAAGCCAGCGTCGATCGCGCCTCTACCATAGGGTCTGATGAGGCATCTACCACGGCTGCATCTAACACATCGCCGTTAGTACCTAAGCGACCGTTAATGCGTCCCGTGAGCCGTCCACAGCCACCAGCAACACCACCCGTTGCTCAAAAGCCTGTAGAGGTTGCGGCTGTGCCATCCAAGCCTGAGGTGCCACCAGTAGTTGAGAGTAGTCCTGCGGCAGTGCCCGAAGCATTAGTTGGGGATGCATTGATTCGACAACAGCCTATTCCACCACCCAGCGAGCCGAAGCAATATCGCGCGATCGGGCTGGTGCGGGGTCGGTACACTCCGACTGACGAGCAGTTTACTCGTGGTGCAATGCTGACGAGTGATGGCACGGAAGTGGAAGCGGTGCTACTGGGACGGGTGATGAGCCTGGTGCGAAACCATCTAGATTTAGAGCAACAACATCTCTGGGTCGTTTATCCCCGCACTCGTGAAATGCGGCAGGACTTGCACGTACAAATTGTCGGCGTTTGGGAACCAGAGAAGCTGAATAAAGAGGGTGAAGATGCGTCTGAACTAGAAGCCTCGCCGCAGTCTGATTCCTCCTCAGCAGCGCCAGCCAGCACCCCTGAAGACTCAGGGTTTGACGAAAACTACTTCTCGATTCGGGGTGAAGTGGTGTTTTACTCTGCTGAAGAGCAGCAGATTGTGGTCAAAATCCAGCAAGCTCCGCGCAAGACGGCTGATCGTGAAAAAGCCTTCAAACTGCGCTTAGACGGTATTTTAAGCAGCCCTAAAGCACTCGGTTATTTCTGGGATCTTCAGGTCGAACGGCGTGGCGCTGCTCTAGTGGTCACAAGTGGCACCCCGATCGGGCTAGTGCCACCGAAGAAAAAGACTGCTAGCACCGGGTTCCAACGTGCGGGCGATCGTCGTCCGCCACAGCGCAAAACACGCCCAGCCGGTGCTAAAAGTGCTGCACCGGCTGGCGCACCGCGTCGGGAGCCATTGCCAAAACCAGTCAAGCGCGCTGAACCAGCCAGCGAGGGCTAATAGAGTCAACTTAATCGATCGTAATTTGTGAACCCCAGGCATCCTGCGGTCGAAATGTTTGGTCGGCTGATATCGGCGCGACAAACTCTGTCAGCGTAAAGGTGCCGGCTTCAATCCACTGCTTTAACTCCATTGCAACCTGGCGGGAGCGAAACAGGCTGGCAAGCGGCGCGACCCGTACATTTTTGCCGTCGATCGTCAGCCGTCCTGACTTGAGTTGAGCATAGCTAACCAGCCCAAACGTCGGACGGACTCGTCGTGGAATTGAGAAATCAACCACAGGTGCCACCAGGTCTTGATCCTGAACGGCACAATGCGCGACCACTTCTTCTTGCAAAACAGGAAACGGTACACCCACACCCAGCATCAGCGACGGACCATAATTCTTGAAATAGCAACCCCGCACCCAGCGGGCATCCATTTGCTTGGCATCACCAATCAGCGCCAGAGTGGCAGCGGGTCCGATTGGGGTGCGGTTAGGTAGCCGTCGCTGCAACGGAAAATGTTGAGTGCCCTCCCATGCGACATAGCCAATGCCGCCACCTAAAAAAATGCGGGTGCCAATGCCTACAAGTTGAAGATCCGGATCATTTAGCAGGGGCGCGATCGCACCAGGGTTTGAATAAACGGCGTTACCCAGACGAGGCTGAAGCGGTCCAAGATAGGTCGCTAGGGGACGATCGCCCCCATTCACCCCCACGATAAAGTTTTGATAGAGATTGCGCGGATTGAAGAGATAAAACTGATTAATGGTCTCTCGTGTAATAGTGGTTTCAAACGAGCCACGCGGGTAGCAGTCTGTCACCTGGCCGAGTGCCCGCAGATGTACTGGTTTACCTGCAATCAAGTCCTCAATCACATAGCCGCCGCCCTTCTCGCGGATCTCTTCGCCGTCGATCGCTTCCCCTACCTGTGTTGCGCCCAGGTAAAGATCGACTGCACCAAAGCCCGAATAGGCAGGCACACTATCTAACCAGCATTGACGAATTTTGATTGGCGGATCGGTGTGCCCCAGGTTGATCATTGCCCCAGACGACTCCATCGGCTCAAAGGTGCCAGTAGTAATGACATCTACTGCCTTAGCTGCCTGAGCGACACCCACCTCAGCGACACGTGCCTTTAGCTCCTCCACCGTCCACACAACGGCACGCTGCTGGCTAATTTTGTCATTAATTTCGGCAATGGTTCGCATAGGGTCAGCGCTGGTTTCTGCTACACCCTACACCCTACACCGTCCGGCTGAATGCTTACAGCAAAGCCCAAACCCTATCCTATGGGGTTACATCTTCGCACGTTGAGCCAGCGTTGGAACCCGACCCATCAACCCAGTCATGAGTACCAGGGCAATGCGCCTAGCTAGCTGGCTAGTACGTAAAAGCCACAAACCCAATCGGCGCAGTACAACGAGCGGCAGAATATTGTTTGAAAAAACGCGGTTGAGAATATCCGTAAAGCCCAAAATCACGACGTTTTCCAGCTTGCGCCAGCGTTCGTAGGCTTTTAATACCCGCACGGCACCAATATCTTTGCCCTGCTGATGCGCTGCCTGGATAATTTGCGCCAGCGCTGCGGCATCGCGAATGCCGAGGTTCACGCCCTGCCCGCCAACGGGATGGCAGCAATGAGCCGCATCGCCAACTAACGCCAACCGGGGCAGCACGTAGCGATCGCTCTGCATCAACTGAATGGGAAACACATAGCGATCGCCCACTAATGATAGAGAACCCATTTGATCGCCATAGCGCTGTTGCAACGCTGCAAGAAAGGCATCATCATCCAGTGCAGCGATCGCAGCAGCTTCGGCTTTAGGGGCCGTCCAGACGATACGACAGAGGTTGTCAGGCAACGGCAGAATGGCAAAGGGACCATCTGGCTGGAAACGCTCGTAAGCAATATTGTTGTGCAGCTGTTCAGGCTTGATAAAGGCAACAACGCACGCTTGCCAGTACTGCCAGCCATGAGTGCGAATGCCTGCCTGCTGCCGTAGCGGCGATCGTGTGCCATCTGCCGCAACTAGCAGACGAGTCCGCCATTGCTGAGTTGTGCCGTCCTGCATCACGTCTAGCGTCACACCATCATCCTGCACAATCGTCTTAACGAGTGTGGCAGGGCAAAGATAGCTCACATTAGAGCTAGCATTCACAGCCTTTTGTAGCGCCTCTAGCAACACACGATGCTCTGCGACATACCCCAATACATCCGTACCCAGATCCTTTTGCAAGCACTGTACAACTACAGAGGTGGCGGCATCAGAAAGCTGAATCTGGTCAATCGGGTTCACATCAGCACGCATCTGATCCCAGACACCGATCCCATCAAAAATGCGGCTGGACAGAAGGTTAATGTGGTAAGCCTGCCCTCTGGCGATCGCGGCAGATTCGGCATTTGCCTCCAGCAGCGCGATTTGCAAACCAGACTTTTGCAGTGCACAGGCTAGCGTCAGACCGACCAAACCGCCACCCACAATCACAACATCGTAATCAATCCGTTTCTTAGCATCCTCATCTAACGCGGTGACAGAAGCAGGGGACGTACTGGGGATTGATGCTTGTGACCCGCTGGAAGGCACGACTGTTCGGCTGGACGCGCTAGAAGGCGCGATCGTGTCTAATTGCTCAAGCGTCATCTTAAAGAAACGTCATAAAGAGACGGAGGCTTCGTTACATTCCTTTATTGTGGCGCGAATCACCGCAGGGAGCAAGGGAGGGGTCAGCGGTCAGTGATCAGCGGTTAGCTTTTAAGGATAAGTTGCGAACAGAGGTGTAGGAATACCCCAAGTCCCTCTTTACATACTCTAAAGCGAGATTCCCCTGCCTACAGCTTCCCCATAACAAGAGAATTGAGGAGGAACAACCGAAGGAGCTGTAGGTGGCACTTCTTGAATCTGTATTATTCACATCTAAAATTTGGACGTGAAAACTGCAATCTGAACAGAGCACAAGCCTAACGGGTTCCCCGGGTTGCCTGTTCTAGTTTAGAAACACGGCTCTCCAGCGCACTGAGCCGATCCTTCGCTTCGATCGCCAGCGTTGCCAGACGATCAATAATTTGGAGATCTGAGGGATCAGTAGGACTACGCGGCGTTCGACTGGGTGGTGCGCCACGAACGCTAGAAGAATTCTGCCGACTCAGTTGAGTTACCTGTGCCCGAAGTTGACTGATTTGCGATCGCAACTGAAAAATATCGGCTTGCAGATTTGCTGCCGACTGAGCAGCAGTGCGACCCTGCCAGAGCAGTAACGTTAGTAGTGCGACCGCAACCATTAACCCGACGCAGCGTAACATTCATGGTACTCCTAAAAAGGTAATGATAGCTATAAGCGCTTCCAGATCAGGCTTTCAGAACTTAAAGCTAACTTTGTAGACCTGAAGTAGCTCGACCGTTTTCACGTCTTTGCAGCAACCCATCCAGGAGCGCAACGAGACCATCAGCACTGTGGCTTCTGTCTTAGACCGATACTTGGAGCTGCTTACACGACAGTAGCTCAATAAAATTCAGGCTGGCAAAGTGTTTTCAGCCCTCATTACCTCTAGGGCACTACCACATTCATTACCTCACGTTGCATCGTTAGAAAATAAGGTTTGAATGAATGTCCAGAACGCCCAGACAAAGACAGAAGCAACCATGAAAAGCATTAGCATCGCCAGTGCCGAGAAGGGCGCAATGACGACCATCAGTAGCGCTACGAGCAGGAATAATGTCCAGAGGGGATTTTTCATCGCGCTTCGTTTAGAGATCTACGTTTCTTAGCCTAGCGAGTGAGCTTGCTCATGCCCTCTAGCCTTAGCAGGAGCATAAGTATGAAGTCATTGTTGTGGTGAGCCGTCTACACCCAAAACGGTTAAATCATTGACCAATGTAGGGTAAGGGAGCGTTGCTGCAAATAAACCCACAACAGTAAGACAGAGCAACGTAGGCAAAAGCTTGGGTTTAACAAGTTCCATGATAGTTAGGATGGGAAACACAAATGAAGAGTTACAAACTATTGCGATCGCGTGACAGCAGCCGTTCTTCCCGTGGGGCACACTGCTTAGATGTATATAGACGTTCTACCCAAGTAATAAGTGCCATTACGTACGTGACATTAACCAAAAGACGATCGCAATTTGCCAGCCTTAACGCTTGTCTTACCGTATACGCTCAGTATTGAACGTTGGATTGCCACGCGCTTTCATCGCAGCATCAGCCTGTGGATCCCCGATAGCTAGGTTTTATAGGAAGCATGGTATGCCAGATGCTTAGACAGCAGTAGTACGACAGTTACACGTAGCTAAAAGCACATCAATCTGGACCTGGCAGACGATCGCGTTTAGCCTTTCTCGGCACTGCTTAGAACTACTTAAAGATTCTCTTCGTCTGGAGCAAAGTGCAGTATTTTTACGTCATGCCTTACGCAGTGCGCCTGATTAGGCGATAAATTAGATTACTTCTATGTAAAAGCCGATGCCGATCCGATCGTACAAAACTGCTTTATGGATCGCCCTTGCTATTGTCATAGGAGCAGTATGCCTCTATATTCCAATCGCTTTTCTGTCTAATCAAGCGGTTTTAGTGACGGAACTTAATCACCTGGGTGCGAATGCAGCATTGTTTTTTGTGGTGGGATTTGCGATCATTACCACCCTGGGCTTCCCTGGCAATCTCTCAACGATCGCGGGTGGTGCCGTCTTTGGACTCTTTTGGGGCACGCTCTGGTCGCTAATTGGTGCCACGCTAGGAGCCGTCGGTGCCTTTTTACTGGCGCGCTTCTTCGTCCATGATTGGGCAGTGCGTCACTTTGGTCAAAAGCCACTGTTGCAGCGGCTTAACCGCGCGATCGCTCACCGACCCGTCAATTTTATTCTGGCAGTGCGCTTTTCGCCCTTGTCACCCTTTAGCCTCGTCAACTTCCTGTTTGGCTTAACGCCTGTTGACCTCAAGACTTATACAATCAGCACCTTCTTTGGCATTATTCCCCTGACGATCGCTCATACCTGGCTGGGGGTCGCTGGTAAAGAGGCACTGAGCGGGGGCGATCGCTTGCCCTTCTTTCTAGCGCTGGGTATGCTGACGCTGCTCTCGGTGCTGCCACTGCTGGTAAAGCAAAAACCCGTGGTGCAGGCAGCAAACCATCCCCGTCGCAGCCTGCGATTGTTCAAGTAACGTCTTCAGTTTCTATAGCTGCAAAGTAGACCAGCACCTTAGGAAGTAACTGTTTATGGAAGACTTAGGCAGTTTTAGTCCGGTGAAAGAGCCTCCTTAGAGCAACTAGCCGCTTCTGAGTCTTTAAATTTCAACCTTTAACCATTTGTCACCATTGTTAAACAGCAGCCTATTTCCAAGACTCTACTAAAACAACGATCGCCACGATGCAAAACGTGAACGCCATTAACGGTTTGAGGCAGAAGGTAAACAACCCAAAGAGTAGCTCCACAAGCTGACTGGCTCCTAAGCTGGCGGAGAGAAGAGAGGCGATCGTTAAACCAGCTAAAAAGAGGATAAAAATACTTGAGTACGGTGAAGGCAAGGTTTACAACCGGGCTATGACCACTCTGGGACAACCAATCATAACCTTAGCCCCACTAAACCATCGGCACTAATTACAATTGCTGGACGCGCTTTCTGAATTTCATCGCCCCTTGTTGGGCTAAACTGCACCTGCCAGATTTCGCCTCGTCGGGGTTTGCTACTCGTCATCCCAATTCTCGTCTTCCACGTAGTCTTCTACCCATTCCATCGCTTCCGAGCCAGGACGAAAATGCTCTGCTGCCGTTTCTAGTTGCTTTGCTAATAGGCGATCGCGCTCATCGGCAGGTAGCTTCAGAAAAGCACGGCGATCAAGAGCGTAGTTTTTCTCACT
>DATNQS010000005.1:0-2899 GCA_036703925.1 Candidatus Sericytochromatia bacterium | reverse complement strand
CAGGGCAAGAGACGCGGCCCACATTAGCAATGGTGCGATCGGCGTTGTTCAATATTTGGCAGGGCACGATCGCGGGCTGTCGCTGGCTCGATTTATGTGCGGGCAGTGGTGCAATGGGTGCAGAAGCACTTTGTCGTGGTGCAGCAGTGGTTGTGGGTATTGAGCTATCCACCCGTGCTAACGCTATCATTCGGCAAAACTGGCAGCAAGTGGCGAATGATACGCAAACGTTTCAAGTGCTGCGGGGTGATGTCAGGCAGCGCATCAAATCACTAGAGGGTCAGCAGTTCGATCGTATTTACTTTGATCCGCCTTACCACAGTGATTTGTATGAACCGGTCATTGAGTCGATCGCGCACCTTCAATTACTGGCACCCGATGGTGAATTGGCAGTTGAACACAGCCCTTATCGCTTCAACGTTCTCACACCGCCAACGCTAGAAATATGTCGTCAAAAAGTGTACGGCAATACAGCACTTACCTTTTATCAAACGATCGTTTAAATGCTGCTAGAACTGTCTTGACTCAGTGAGGAGCACTTGTAACGGTAGAGACAGACCATATGAGAAAGCTACTGGTTGGGAGCCGATTCAGTAACGGTCTGAGCTTTTGCCAGTAAGCCGTGTTTGGGTGCAAAAACCATTGCCACTACAAAAAGCAACGTTTGCAGTACGACAATACAGCCGCCAGTAGCGCCATCAATGTAGTAGCTGATATAAGTGCCAATAACGCTAGAAAAAACGCCAGAAGCCATGGCAATCAGCACCATATAATCAAAGCGATCGCTCAACAAATATGCAGTTGCGCCTGGAGTTACTAACATAGCAACGACTAAGATAATACCAACAGTCTGAAGCCCAGCAACGGCAGTAAGTGACAACAAAGACAGTAAAACGTAGTAGAGAAACGTCGTATTTAAACCGATCGAACGAGCATGGGTCGGATCAAAGCAAAACAAGATTAAATCTTTGCGTAATAGTGCCAGCGTTGCTAACGTAATGACACTAATAACCACCGTTTGCACAATATCGGCATCCGAAATGCCTAGAACGTTTCCAAAGAGAATATGAGTTAAATCAATGGAACTTCTGACCTTAGAAACGAGCACTAAACCTAAGGCAAAAAAGCCAGTAAACACTAACCCAATGACTGTATCCTCTTTGACACGAGTTTTTACCTTGATAAAGCCGATCGTAATGACTGAACCAACGCCAAAGACAAACGCGCCAACCGCAAGGGGAAGATTCAGCATATAAGCAATGACAACTCCTGGCATGACGGCATGAGAAACAGCATCGCCCATCAAAGCCCATCCCTTTAAGGTCATGTAGCAAGACAGCGCCGAGCAGACCATTCCCACCAGAGCACTCACCCAAATTGCTCTTACCATGAACTCATTCTGCAACGGTGCCGAAAACCACTGAACTAAATCCATCACTGTTCCTCTTGCTTGCCCTGAGTTAATTTGCTTTTTGCCGGGGATAAATCGATGACTGAACCACCAAAGGTGCGGGAAAGATTTTCTTCTGTAAACACATCTGAAGTTTCGCCATACGCCAGAATCGTGCGGTTGATCAACACGACCTGATCACAAAAGGTGGTGATAGAAGCTAGATCATGGGTGGAAAGCAGCACTGTGTGTCCTGTCTGACGCAGTTCCATCAGCAGTCGAATCATCGTTTTTTCGGTCTTGACATCAACGCCAGCAAACGGCTCGTCTAGCAGTAACACGGTTGCCTGTTGGGCTAAGGCGCGTGCAAAGAAGGTACGTTTCCGTTGTCCACCCGATAGTTCTCCAATTTGGCGATCGCGCAACTCCCACATTTCGACTCGCTCCAGGCTATCCCGCACAGCCTGTTTATCGGATGATCGCGGCATACGCAGAAAATTCATGTAGCCGTAGCGCCCCATCATCACCACATCCTGAACGCTCACCGGAAAATCCCAGTCCACCTCTTCTGCCTGAGGGACATAAGCAACCAAATTCTGTTTTTGGACGCGATGAATCGGCAACCCATTTACCAACACTCGCCCACGAATGGGTTTGACGAAGCCCATTACTGCCTTAAACAGTGTAGACTTGCCTGCGCCATTCATCCCCACTAAGCCACAAATGGTTCCTGCTTTGAGCTGTAACGAAGCGCTGTGTAACGCTACTTTGCCGTGATAGGCAACGGTTACATTCTCAATATCGAGGCTGACTGCCGCCATTTTTTCTTTCCTAAAAATCTCTTAAAAGTCCTGCTATCTGTAGCAAAACGCTCGGTTCCCTCTTAAACCCTCTGTCAAAAGAGAGACTTAAAGCCTGCTTCCACCTTTCGAAAGTGATAGGGGCGATCGCTCAGTGCTTCACATGAGATCGAGGTTTTCAAACACGTTCTTAATTGCCTTCTAGACCTTTAATCAATGTGCTGACGTTATATTCTAAAAGCTTGAGATACGTTGACGCAGGACCATCAGAAGAAGACAGGGAATCAACATAAAATACCCCTGCAAACGTTGCGCCTGATTCTTTTGCCACTTGAAGTTGCACTTTGTTGCTGACTGTACTCTCACAAAAAACGGCTGGAACCTGATTTGCTCTAACGGTGTCAATCACTCGTTTCACTTGTCTGGGCACGGCTTGCTGTTCGGCATTGACCGGCCAGAGATAAACCTCCTTCAAACCGTAGTCACGTGCAAGGTAGGAGAATGCGCCTTCACAACTGACGATGTAGCGCTTCTCAGGCGGGATCGCTGCAAGAGCTTGTTGGAGCTTTGTATCGATCGCCCGAATTTGTTTGCTGTAAGCTGCCGCGTTAGTAGTGTAGGTAGCCCCATTCACTGGATCAAGGTTCACTAGTGCTTTGCGAATATTTTCGACGTAGATCAAAGCATTCTGCGGCGACATCCAGGCATG
>DATNQS010000004.1:0-11047 GCA_036703925.1 Candidatus Sericytochromatia bacterium | reverse complement strand
ACTTTCCATTTCAGAGGATGTAACTTAAGCCGTCTAGTAACTGCTGGTTTTCAGTCTCAGTGCGAATGGCGACACGGAAATAGCGATCGCCCAGTGATGGAAAACTCAAACAATCCCGAATCAGGATCTGGTGTCGTGTCAGAAGTTCCGTTTGCAGTTGCACGACCGATCGCTCGGACTGGGCTAGCAAAAAGTTCGCGGCACCCGGAGACGGCTGTAATCCCGGCAAGGCAGCTAAACCCTGAAACAACTGAGGCTTTGCGGCTGCCAGCCAATCCCACGTTTGCTGCTGAAACGCAGTGTCTTGCACCATCACAGCACCTGCGGCGGCGGCTAGCGCATTCACAGACCAGGGATCGCGCCACTCCTGCCAACGCTTAAGCCGATCGGGATGGGCGATCGCGTAGCCCAACCGCAGCCCCGGCAGGCTATAGAACTTCGTGAGCGATCGCAACACCACTAAATTTGGTTGCTCTAAAACCAGATCAATCACGCTCTGCTGCTCGTCTGGTGGCAAGAAGTCCATAAACGCTTCATCCACTACCACTAGCGCGTAATCATGCAAATGCGACTGCAAGCGGTGCTTTGTTAAAAGGCTACCAGTTGGGTTGTGCGGATTGTTGAGCAATAGCCCAAGCGCTTGACCACTCAGTCGCTGCTTACCGGCTTCGAGCGGTAATGCCTGTTCAAAATTCCAATGGCGATCGTCCTGAGGTGCTAACGGACGTGCCAAGACGTGAGCGTTAAAGGCTTTAAGCGCCCGCTGATAGTCACTAAAGGTAGGCGTAAACAGGCAGGTAACATCCAGCGCCGCCAGATCACGGCACGCCCAGGTCAACAGTTCAGCCGCACCATTGCCAGGAAGAATATACTCCGGTGGCATCTGGTGGAACGCACCGAGCGCCGATCGCAACGCACTATATTGAGGATCAGGGTACGCCTTCAGGTCGCCCAGGTGCGCTTGAATCGCAGCGATCGCAGACTCCGGTGGCCCCAGCGGATTAATGCTGGCAGAAAAATCAAGAATGGCAGAGGGGGAACAGTGAGCAAGCGATGCTGCCCAAACTAAATTTCCCCCATGCTGCGGACGGTCAGGCAAAGGCGCGATCGTCAAATCGTTATTCCTTTCCAGGAGCAACCTTCTCCCTAAACAGCTTTCCGGCTGAAAAGGCTGGCACCTTCGTCGCAGGAATATCCATCTTGTCACCCGTTTTGGGGTTACGTCCCTCGCGGGCTTTGCGCTCCCGTGGCTCAAAGGAACCAAAGCCAACGAGCGTTACCTTATCCCCATCGCTCACGGCTTCGACGATCGCTTCTAAAGCAGCCGTCAGCACCGCATCAGCCTGCTTTTTCGTCACGCTGGCTTTATCTGCCACAGCATCCACCAACTCTCCCTTATTCATAGGTTCTCCTTAGTTTTTTAGGGCATAACGCAGCGTTTATCGGGGTTTCGAGCGAAATCCAGCAATTAAAGATTCTGCTTAAATTTCGATAAAACGGCTGAAACACCGACGCACTCGAACTTTCAATGCCTTATTCTAAAGCGATCCATTCGCTCTGGATCGCCGAAACCTTTAAGATATGTGGCTTTTGAGACTTTTTTGCTAATTCCAAACACCCACAGCTATAAGAAAGGCATATGGATAAGGGTTTTGGCGGCAAGGAAGGAGCAAGAAGGCAGGGGGGACGATGGCGATCGGAGATACAGTGGGCGCGGAAGACAGAGATTAGAGCATTGACGAAGGGACGGACTGCTGCTTGCTAATCGCCAACGCCATTCCAACCCTACACCGCTTCACTCTCTAACAACGCGGCGCAACGCTTTACTCAAGACTTTTAACCTCTCTCTCACCTCACACCAATGCTTGTAGCCGTTGAATTAACTGCTCCGCAGGCACTACACCTTCAATGCGTTCTACAGGTTGCCCCTGCTTAAACAGCACCAACGTTGGCAGCGCATAGATTTGATGCTCTGATGCTAATTGAGGGTACTTTTCTGTATCAATCTTGATGACCTTTACCTGATGCTTCATTTGGGCATTTACCTGTTCTAAAATGCCCGCCATCATTTTGCAAGGACCGCACCACGTTGCGTAAAAATCAACCAAAACGGGCAATTCTGAGCCAGAAAGCAACTCCTCAAAGCTATCAAACTGCTTATTTACTGCCATTGTTCAAATTCTCCAAGTGCCACTCTTCTATCCTAATCCTGCTAACACCGATCGCCCCTCATCCCGTCGGCTCTCTCCCCCTTCTTTTGTTTACCCTGCCCCCTCTGCCCTTTGCCCTCTGCCCCCTCTGCCCTCCTTGTTCACTCCCGCTCGGCTAAGCCCTTACGTCGAAGCCTACTCCCCACTCCCCCTTTCCTCTATGATCATTGAGCGACATTTGGAGGAATGACTATGGAAGCACTACCAACCAGCCAGCAACGACTACAGGGAAAAGTGGCGATCGTCACCGGAGCCTCACGCGGCATTGGTCGTGCTACGGCTCTGGCGTTGGCGGCAGAAGGGGCAACGGTTGTGGTTAACTATGCCAGTTCCCAGGAGGCTGCTGATCAAGTGGTGGCAGAGGTTGAGGCACTAGGCAGTAGCGCGATCGCGCTTCCCGCCGATGTGTCTAAAGCTGATCAGGTGGATGGCTTGATCAACGCTGTTATGGAGAAGTGGGGGCAGGTGGATGTGTTGGTCAACAATGCTGGCATCACCCGCGATACGCTGCTGCTGCGGATGAAGCCAGAGGACTGGCAGGCAGTCATTGACCTCAACCTGACAGGTGTCTTTTTGTGTACCCGTGCCGTGAGCAAAATTATGCTGAAGCAGCGATCGGGGCGCATCGTCAACATCACCTCTGTTGCAGGTCAAATGGGCAATCCCGGTCAGGCAAACTATAGCGCTGCTAAAGCAGGTGTCATTGGCTTCACCAAAACGGTGGCGAAAGAACTGGCAACCCGTGGCATCACGGTGAATGCAGTCGCCCCTGGTTTTATCACAACAGACATGACGGCTGACGTTAAGGCAGATGCTATCTTGCAATTTATTCCCTTAGGACGCTACGGCAAGCCCGAAGAAGTGGCGGGACTGATTCGCTTCTTGGCGGCTGACCCTGCTGCTGCCTACATCACAGGACAAGTGATGAACGTGGACGGCGGTATGGTCATGGCGTAGTGTCTTCTGAGCAGTGCTAAGATTAAGCCTAAAAACTAAACTACCCAGTTTTTATGAATCCTAAGCGGGCTGTTAAGAGGCTTCTTTTCTCGCTGTCAGGGGCAAAATATTATTTTGTGGGGTTAACTGCAACTGGGAACCGCACTGCTGGCAAAGCAATGGCCCTTCTTGGGTATTCATGGCGACACTATCCGATGCAGTTAGGCGACTTGTGGCGGTATCAGGTGGGAACCGATACGCCCGTTGCATATTGGTTCAGACAAGGTTTGCTGCCTCAAAACGGCACCTTCATCTTAACCACACGGGCTTTAGAACCATGGTTAGAAGATTGTCAGGTATGGTTTGAATCTCGTCCTCTAGAAAGCTTGTCCGAGTTCGAGCGCGAGACACGGCAAGTTCTGTTTGGTAGTGTTACGTTCGATCGCGATCGGTTTGCCACAGCTTACAGCCAGCACACCGAAGAGTGCATCAAAGTAGCAGCAAAAATGGGCGTGCAACTCCACCAATGGAATGTAGTAGCAGAACCTAACTGGAACTTTTTGAATCAGTTGACAGGAAAACAGGCGGATCACCCTTTTCCCTTTACTCCTGGGGTGTACGACAAAACCTGGGAAGCAGTTAGGATTAGTCAGTTGAAGCTGCTTAAGGCTGGACAAAACCCAGAATTTCTGTGAGTGCTTAAAGAATCTGCCCAAAGAATTATTGTGTGACAGCACTGCTAGCTTCTTAACACACGCAGCCGTCTGCTGGTTTGAAATGACTAGCAAAATCAGCGCAATGGTCTCTTCGCATCAGCTTCGCCACGATTTAGAATCAGGAAGGTTTAGCACTCTACGCGGTTGAGTGCTAAAGTCAATGTGGAGAACTGAGCGAGTAGTTATGGCAAAAATTGTTGTCTTCAATGACGAATCGCGGCAGGCATTAGAGCGAGGCGTGAATGCGCTGGCAGATGCCGTTCGCGTGACCCTGGGTCCCAAAGGTCGAAACGTCCTTTTGGAAAAGAAGTATGGCGCACCCCAGATTGTGAACGATGGCGTGACGATCGCTAGAGAAATTGAGCTAGAAGATCCTTTAGAAAATACAGGCGCTGCCCTTATCCGGGAAGTTGCGTCTAAAACGAAGGATCTGGCAGGCGATGGCACTACCACTGCTACCGTGCTCGCCCAAGCCATGATTCGCGAAGGCATGAAAAATGTCGCCGCTGGCACCAACCCAGTTGCCCTACGACGCGGCATTGAGAAAGCCGTGATCAAACTGGTGGAAGAAATTCAGGCAGTCGCTAAGCCTGTGGAAGGAAACGCGATCGCCCAGGTTGCTACCGTTTCATCGGGTAATGATGAAGAAGTCGGCTCCATGATCGCTGAAGCAATGGATAAAGTTGGCAAGGATGGCGTGATCACCGTCGAAGAATCTAAATCCCTCAGCACTGAGTTGGACTTGGTAGAAGGGATGCAGATCGATCGCGGCTACATTTCCCCATACTTTGTCACGGACGGTGAACGGATGATTGCCGAACTGGACAATCCCCTGATTCTGCTTGCCGATAAAAAAATTAGCTCCATCCAGGATCTGATTCCAGTGCTGGAAAAAATCGCGCGATCGGGGCAACCCCTGCTGATCATCGCCGAAGATGTAGAAGGCGAAGCGCTGGCAACCCTTGTCGTCAACCGTCTACGTGGCGTGCTCAACGCGACCGCAATCAAGGCACCCGGCTTTGGCGAACGTCGTAAAGCGCTGCTGCAAGACATTGCCGTGCTGACAGGTGGGCAAGTTGTTTCCGAAGAAATCGGACTCAGCCTTGATACTGTCACCCTCGAAATGCTGGGTAAAGCACAGAAAATTACCATCACCAAAGACTCCACCACGATCGTCTCTGGGGAAGATAACAAAAAGGACATCGACCAGCGCGTTGAGCAAATCCGCAAGGAACTCGATCGCAGCGATTCTGAATACGACAAAGAAAAACTGCAAGAACGCATTGCTAAGTTAGCAGGCGGCGTAGCGGTAATCAAAGTCGGTGCCGCAACCGAAACGGAACTAAAAAACCGCAAACTCCGCATTGAAGATGCCCTTAACGCGACTAAAGCAGCCGTTGAAGAAGGCATTGTTCCCGGTGGCGGCACCACGCTGATCCACCTCATCCCCAAACTGGCTGAGTTTAGAAACAGCTTGAGCGCCGAAGAACAAATTGGAGCCGATATTGTCATCAAGGCACTAGAAGCCCCTCTGCGTCAAATCGCAGACAACGCTGGTGTTGAAGGCACCGTTGTAGTCGAAAAAGTCCGTCATTCTGACTTCAACATTGGTTACAACGCTCTCACCAATGTCTATGAAGACCTGATTGCAGCGGGGATCGTTGATCCTGCTAAGGTCGTACGGTCTGCCATTCAAGATGCAGCATCGATCGCTGGCATGGTACTCACCACGGAAGCACTGGTCGTCGAAAAGCCTGAACCAAAAGGTGCTGGTGGCGGCGGCGCTCCCGATATGGGCGGCATGGGCGGCATGGGCGGCATGGGCGGTATGGGTGGCATTGGTGGCATGGGTATGATGTAGTCCAGCCGCACTAGCTCCATCCCTTTAGGATTTTTCAGAGCAGCTTGTTAACGACAGGCTGCTTTTTTGCTGGCGATCGCTTATCCCGCTTACAGACGGTTTCGTTGGTATTCGCCACACCTATCTCCTAAACTCCTAAAGTTGTTACTACATGACCTGACAAATGCTGTAAGACCATCATTTACCGAACAAAGTTGATTAAATAGGGAAGACACTCAGTCAAATCGTTACGAGGAATCACTCAATGGTCGAGCATCGCTTTACTACTACCCTGCCAGCAGTTCGTACGTCATCCGATGAAGACTCCCATTTCGACTATTTCTACGACATTCCAGGCAGTATGCCGGGAACGCTCAACATCGAAGCAGATGCGTCTCCGCCCGTCATTGTGCTGATCGACTATAACGAAGCGCAAGCGACTCGGCTAGAAGTTGAAACGCCCGAAGACTGCGTTCCTTATCTGGATACCGAATCTGTCTCCTGGGTTGATGTAAAAGGTCTGGGTAGCGAAGATGTGCTGCGCCGTTTGGGGCACGTGTTTAGCCTTCATCCACTCGTGCTTGAAGATATTGTCAATGTCCCACAGCGCCCCAAAATTGAGGATTATGACGATCAACTGCTAGTTATTGCGCGCATGGTGACGCTAAAGTCGTCTGGCAATGGCTTTATCAGTGAACAGGTCAGCCTCATTTTAGGGCGGCACTACCTGTTAACAGTGCAGGAAGAACCAGAATACGACTGCTTTGGTCCCATTCGTGAGCGTATTCGTACTGGCAAAGGCACCATCCGTAAGCAAGGCGCAGACTACCTGGCTTATAGCCTGCTGGACTCGATTATTGATGGCTTCTTCCCGGTTTTGGAAGAATATGGCGAGCAGATTGAAGCCCTGGAAAACGAAGTGGTCGAGAATCCGTCGCGTCAAACTCTAGAAAAAATTCACACCGTTAAACGTGAATTATTAGGCTTGCGACGTGCCATCTGGCCCCAGCGTGATGCTATTAATGCACTTATTCGTGATGGCAGTGATTTAATTAGTCCTGATGTAAATATCTATCTTCGCGATTGTTACGACCATGCCATTCAGGTGCTTGATATGGTAGAAACTTATCGTGAGTTGGCAGCCAGTTTGATGGATGTATATCTCTCGTCAGTTAGCAATAAGATGAACGAAATTATGAAGCTGCTAACTGTGATTTCGTCCATCTTTATTCCGCTCACGTTTATTGCCGGGATTTACGGCATGAATTTTAACACTGAAAAATCACCAGTGAATATGCCTGAACTCAATTGGTACTGGGGTTACCCTCTAGTCATGCTACTAATGGCACTGATTGGCTTGGGTATGCTCTTCCTTTTCTGGCGGCGAGGCTGGTTTGAAAACTTCTCGACAGTTAGCGCCAAAAGCAATACTGCTGATCAAAAGCTTCCTTCTTCGATGCGCCGATGAACCCTGTCGATCCGATCATTCTGACAGCCTACGTGCTGTGTATCGCCTATTTTCTGTACCTGATTGTTGACGCCTTCAACGATGAGTTTACGATCCATTTAGATGCGGATTTTCTCAGGCAACAGTTAGAGAATCAGAACCTAGAAAGCTTGATTGACATCAGCTTCAAGTTTGACAGCCGTTATGAGTTTGACAAGCTTAAGCAAATGGCGATCAGCATCAAAAATCAAGCAGCCTATGAACCTGTTGATGATAAACCGCACGGCATTTCGCTCTATGTGGATTGGGATTACTGTGCTTTTACCGACCTAGATGGTCGATCGCGCCGTGTCACCCGCTTAATGCCTGGTACCACCGTGGATCTCTTTCAAAATCAAGTGTTCAGCACGATCACGCCTAGCAGCACACTCAAGGAAACTATCACGGCTGAAGATTTACTCCAGCGAAAAGGCGAACGAAAGGAAGGCAAGCTTGATAGTGGGTCTCCAGTGAACCTGGAAATTGAAGTGACCAAACCCCTGATCGACTTATCAAAGCCAGGTACAAAGGCATCTGCTGCGGCAAAAGAACGATATGCGCGGTTTATGCAACGCTATACCGATCTGACTTTTTTCCTTGAACTGGCATTTCGTATTGTGGGTCCGCATCGAACGGTCGGCGGCGATCGTGTCTATATCCTCTGCAAATTCGTCATGCACAAGCTTCCCTGGACAGCAGGGCTACCGTGGAATCCAAAGTCTTAGGTAGAAGGGCAGAGGGTGCCAAGTGTTGTAAGGCAGCGCTCCTCCTTCGTCAAAAGAGGCAAGGTATGAACAATGTTTGTGCCTACTTTAAGCTCTTCAACTAGCTCTTTACGATCGTCTCTCCATAGAAATACAGACATTAAAAAAAGTGATGGAGGAAGATCCGCAATCTTCACAGGGGGTTTTGGGCGTAATTTTGGCATGGTTGTAGTGGCAAATCACCAAGCAGCGCATTGCTTGCCTGTCATGGGTGTTGCCCGCCCTTGCTACCTGGAATTTTCCTTATGTTTTCCTTACAACACGCAAAGCTTTACTTCCCGTTCCGACAATTTCTGACCCAGCCAGTCTTTGACCCCAGGTTTAAGGTTGTACTTAACCCACGTCACTTTTGCCGCCTGCATCAAATTGCACTGTTCGAGCGTTGTCTGGTTCAAGAATATTCCTCGAAGGATAGACGCTACTAAAGCGGTAATGTCTAGATTTATGTGTTGACGGCAGGGCGATCGCTCTGCCGTTTTGTTTTGAGTTTTGTTTGCAAAAGTGTCCTATCCATCCGGAGAATGGATGAAGCCCTCCGAATGAAGATATGAAGATAGGTTAGCCAACTAAATGTAAACGCAGGTTAGGCGCTGGTGCGATCGCCGCCGCTGCCACAGTTGCTTTGGGGTGTGCTATTGAGTGCTTAATGTTTTAACTAGGGGAGGCGATTGATGCTAGCACACGAGTCTACTTACTATGTAGGTGTTCCTGGAGGCAATGCCGAGATGTCTCTGAATGGACTGCGAGCCATTTTGGGGCAGGTAGAGACGGAGCTTTATCAAAGTGAAATTTATGGACAGATGCTCTCAAGCATTAAGGCATTGCCAGAGGATCTAACGAGGCAAGTGCAGTCCATGGTGCGAGCAGTCGGTAGAGAAGCGATTCGACTGGCGCTACGTAAGCTGGTGCGAAAGAAACCGTCGGGAGGCGGTCAAGGCTTTAGCAGCTCAACGTTATCAGTGGCTGCGCCCAAGCTCCAACAACCACCGGCACCGCCACCACCGAACGCTAGCCTTAATGAGGTAGTTATGACTGCGACCGAGCACCCTCCGACAACCGGACTTGCTGCACCTCCAGATAGCCCCCCAACTCACCTTTTGAATGGGCATATCACCGTATACCCACCGCCAGCAATGCCGACAACAAAGCAGCTCAGAGCCAATATGCCTAAAAAACGTAGCAAAAAAGAGTTGGCAGCCCAGTCAGCGCTACAAGCACGCGAGGCTTGCCTGCGAGAATTAGGCCAAACGATCCGGCAGGTGCGGCAAGAGAAAGCCTGGTCTCCGTACCATCTACATATGAAGACCCAAATTCCCGTTCATCAATTAGAAGCGTTGGAAATGGGTCGTATCGATCGGCTACCAGAGGACATTTATCTGCGTGGCTTTATTCGGCAGGTTGGTAATACCCTGGGTTTGGATGGCAACCACCTGGCAGCATCGTTGCCGGCGATCGAGACTGCAACAGCTGTTATACCCTCATGGCAACAGCCAAAAACGCACGTTGGTTTACGCTTGGGCTCGATGCACGTTTATGTAGGGTATGCAGCCCTCATGGCGAGCGGCATCGCCTGGGTTTCGCAGCAAGCTGCCCCCCCGCAGGTAAATTCAGCTCCAATGCCACCGCCAGTAACAGTCGAGCCATCAACGGCTCCTGCTCAACCGGCAACTGCTAAGGCTAGCCAGAAAAATGTATCAGCGCTTAGTGGCAAGCAAAGTACGTCAATGCCGAGCAATATGTCACCACCCGAACGTAGCCCTGTGCGGTGAAAGCTGCGTCGCAGCCGATAGAGCTACTGCCTTCTAGCGTTTGCCTGATAGGATGGACGATAGGTTGTTTCACTAACGGCATCAAACGTGGTTGTTA
Organism: Candidatus Sericytochromatia bacterium; assembly: GCA_036703925.1. Taxonomy (GTDB): domain Bacteria; phylum Cyanobacteriota; class Cyanobacteriia; order Leptolyngbyales; family Leptolyngbyaceae; genus Stenomitos. The sequence goes on along the minus strand of DATNQS010000004.1, from coordinate 1,229 downwards.
AGCCAGAGTGGTTACGGGTAAAAGCGCCGCAGTGGGAGCGGGTTGGTAACGTTAAGGAAATCTTGCGTGATTTGGGGCTGAACACAGTTTGTGAAGAGGCATCCTGTCCCAATATTGGCGAGTGCTTTAACAATGGCACTGCTACCTTTCTGATTATGGGACCTGCCTGCACCCGTGCTTGCCCCTACTGCGATATTGACTTTGAGAAAAAGCCGAAACCGCTTGACCCGGCAGAACCAGAGCAATTGGCAGAAGCAGTGCGCCGAATGCGGTTGAACCATGTAGTGGTCACATCGGTCAATCGGGATGATTTACCCGATGGTGGTGCGGCTCAGTTCGATCGCTGTATCTGTGCTATCCGTGCAGCGTCACCAGGAACCACGATCGAAGTGCTGATCCCTGACCTCTGCGGCAACTGGGATGCTTTAGCAACTATCTTGCAAGCGAACCCAGATGTGCTAAACCACAACACCGAGACGATCGCGCGCTTGTATCGTCGGGTGCGCCCGCAAGGTAGCTATCAGCGATCGCTCGAACTTTTGCAGCACACTCGTGCTCTCGCTCCCTGGGTTTACACCAAAACGGGCATTATGGTGGGCTTGGGCGAAACCGATGCTGAAGTGCGGCAGGTGATGGATGATCTGCGATCGGTCGATTGTGACATTCTGACGATCGGGCAATACCTCCAGCCCAGTCAAAAACATCTCGGTGTTGTAGAGTTTGTGCGCCCGGAGCAGTTCGACGCTTGGAGAATTTATGGTGAATCGCTGGGCTTCTTGCAAGTAGTCGCTTCGCCACTTACGCGCAGTTCCTACCATGCCGAGCAAGTCAGAGCGTTGATAGAACGGTTTCCACGGGAAAGAAGCGATCGGCTCTAAGCGGTCAGCGATCGGCAATGAATAAACTGAAGCTTACTTATTGGCTCGCTTGTGATAGGCATTCAAAGCTCAACGGTTGTGAACATCAAGACGCTGTAAGCTGAACGCTGCTAGCCAAGCGCTTTGTCAAGCTGATAGCCTATAGCTTTATCTCATGTCACAACGTACGATCGTCATTCTGGGTGCCGGAGCCTGGGGCACCACATTAGCTGGATTAGCAGCCGCAAAAGGGCACAGTGTCCATCTGTGGTCACGCCAACAGGGTGACTTGCAAGCTGTTCTCGGTGACGCTGATCTTGTCATCTCGGCTATCTCGATGAAGGGGGTGAGTGCAGTAGCCGAACAAATGCG
>DATNQS010000003.1:0-4273 GCA_036703925.1 Candidatus Sericytochromatia bacterium | reverse complement strand
CCACTGTTCCAGCTAAAGGTGCCAGTGGCAAGAAACTGTTCAGCCGTGTGGCGATCGGGCTTCTCTGTAAAACGGTTAACGCGATAGGCAGGAAAGCCCGCTTGCTCACCCTGGGCACCATAGACACCTACCTTATCGCCCGCCTGGATGTAGCCGTAACCCGTCGAGGCAACCGTCGGCGTGATCCCCAGCGTGACGATCGCGGCTTCTTGAGCGGCGAGTGTAGCAGCAGCGCTCAGCGTTGCTTGAAAGGCAGCTTCATCAGCAATCCAGTGATCCGCCGGGAAAAAACCGACAACTGCCTCTCTGCCATAGCGTTCAGCAATCTTCAAGGTACTCCAGGCAACGGCTGGCGCAGTGTCTCGACCTTCTGGCTCAATCAAAAGATTGTCTTCTGGCAGTTCTGGCAGTTGCTCTCGCACCCCATCCGCTAGATGAGCCGCCGTCACCACCCAAACCGACTGCCAGCCACCCGCGATCGCCAGCAAGCGGTCTGCCGTGGCTTGAAGCAGGCTGCGCCCACTACCATCCAGGCTTAAAAACTGTTTGGGGCGCTTTCTGCGGCTAAGGGGCCAAAAACGTTCGCCCTTGCCACCTGCAAGAATGACAGGCACCAGAGATTGATTGGTCATCGTTGGCGTTGGCTCCGTTGAGATGGCTGCTGAAATAAGTGAAAAACATGGGTTTAAGACGACGTACAGCCTTTGAACAGTATGGTGTGGCAACGCCTCTACTTCAAAGTGCTGCGGCTCATCGTTTCAGTAAACGTCAACCCGATTGCTTTGGGTCGATCGTAGGTGAGTGTCGTCATTCTGCCGATCGTTTTCGGTTCGCTTTACCTAATCTTGTCACCACGCGATCAACATTGGAGACTGCGTAAAAGCTAATGCATTTCTCCGGGTCAGGCGTATGTCTTGCTTGTTACCATTACCAACACTTAATCGCATTAGCATAGCCTATGCAATTATTTTCAAAAGATAGATTCTATTTATACCCTTCTATTGGTGTGAGGTTTGATTTGTTACAAGATGGCAACTAAATCTCAGTATGCGCTAGTGATGATTTTCTCTTGTTAAAGCGCTGTAACTCCTAAACAGCCGCTTCTGTGCGACAAAAAAGCTGATTGTTGTCAGCAGCAAGCGATCGGTTATAGAAAAGACTAACGCTATAATTCTGTGCTCTTTCGTAAGTAAATTACACCCATTTTTGAGGTGCCGCAATCGCTAACTTATGGTAAAGTTCATGTGAAGTAGAAATACATTGCTTGCATCGGATTAAATGTATCTGTCGCAATGTTCTGATCCGTTTTGACTCATGGCTACTAATGAAGCGAACGCTTTTTTAGAGTGTCAGAAGAGCTGCACGAGTTCTTCTGTTGAGGTTTGAATTTAAAGTTTGGTTTGGTTACTTTCGAGCGCAATAGCAGCTTGCCAGAGTCTTAATCGCCTTGATAGCAGTACGTTTCATTATTTCTCAACCACCTTATTACCCCACCAAAGAGCTTGTTTGCTAATGATAATCTCCACAGAAATGTTGTGAGGTCAGCTTCAGTATCTTACCAATATGGAGGTCATGCAATGTACGTCAGAGACTTAATTTGCTCCTGTTTCCATCTTCAGAGCGATGCAGGAACGACATCTATCTTTATAAACTTAGTTTCTATTTAGCAATGAATGAAGAAGATAAGTGCCTCTAAAAAGGCAAACTTGGGACTCGTCACGCCTAATGCTTGTCAACGCTAGTAAAAGTGAAGCTCACACATCATGGTTTCTTTTAGTCGAAAGCGCATTGCTCTGATCTCTGTACACGGTGATCCTGCTATTGAAATTGGGAAAGAAGAAGCAGGCGGTCAAAATGTTTATGTGCATCATGTTGGCGAAGCACTGTCGCAACAGGGATGGCAGGTTGATATGTTTACTCGCCGCGCTAATCCTGAGCAACCTGCGATCGTGCAACATACTCCCCACTGCCGCACCATTCGTCTGACAGCAGGGCCACAAAAGTTCATACCGCGAGACGAGCTTTTTGAGTTTTTGCCAGAATTTATAGAGGGATTTTTGGCATTTCAGGAGCAGTTAGAAACTCCTTATCTTTTAATTCATAGCAATTACTGGTTATCGTCTTGGGTTGGTATGCAGCTTTGCAAGAAGCTATCACTCCCACAGGTGCATACCTACCATTCTCTGGGAGCAGTCAAGTACAAAGCCACTCCCACAGTGCCGCTCATTGCCAAGACTCGGCTAGATGTTGAGAAAACGTGTTTGGAAACAGTCAGTCGCGTTGTGGCTACCAGTCCTCAAGAGCGGGATCATATGCGATCGCTCGTTTCGACTCGTGGCAACATTGACATCATTCCCTGTGGCACACGCATTAATCATTTTGGTACGGTGACTCAAGAGGAAGCGCGTCATACGCTGGGGATCACACCAGAGGAGAAAGTCATTCTTTACGTGGGTCGCTTCGATCCTCGCAAAGGCATTGAAACCTTAGTGCGAGCGGTGCATCAGTGCCGTACTCGGGAAACCGAAAAAGTGCGGCTTATCATTGGTGGTGGCAGTCGCCCTGGTCATAGTGACGGGAAGGAACGCGATCGCATCGAAAGCATCGTAGCCGGACTGGGCATTGGAAACATTACTCAGTTTCCTGGACGGCTCAGCCAGGATGATTTGCCCGTTTATTATGCGGCTGCGGATGTTTGCGTTGTGCCCAGCCACTATGAACCGTTTGGGTTAGTGACGATCGAAGCAATGGCATGTGGTACTCCTGTTGTGGGGAGCGATGTCGGCGGTTTGCAGTTTACAGTGGTGCCCGAAAAAACTGGGCTGCTAGCACCACCCAAAGACGAAGCCGCTTTTGCAGCTGCGATCGATCGTATTCTCTTGAACCCAGACTGGCGTAACCAACTGGGGCAGGCAGCAAGAAAGCGGGTTGAAACGAGGTTTAGCTGGGATGGAGTGGCAACCCAACTGGGTGAACTTTACGAAACCCTGCTGGAAGAATCGTCTCAAGCAGCGGCTCAAGAAGTGTCCGACGCCCTTGCTCAAGTGAGTGCATAAGCCAGAGAGGAAGCCAGAGTCTGCAACAGCCGTTTGTAACTGCTCTCAATTGCAATCAGTCCATCATCTGCGATCAATTCAACTTAAGGGGTGAACGTATTTTCGCCCCTCAAACTGGACTCAACATTCTCGGTGGATGAGCAATCGCTCTGGTGCGTTCATCGCAACCGCTCCTATATAGCCTGGTACAGGCGTAAAGAGCTGGAGTGACCATGCAGGTGCTAATGCGTCATTGTGCTGCACCAGTTTTGCAGTGTCATGCTGGAGGTAAACTTCGATCGCGCTGAGACTCATTAAGCCCGTGCCAGTAGCTTTTAACACGGCTTCTTTGCATGTCCAGTGCTGGAAAAAAGAGCGCAAGCAACGATCGCCCTCTAAGGCATGAATAGCGGCGTGTTCTTGTGGTGTAAAAAAGCGCTGTGTTAGATTTTCTAAGTCAGCGACAGGGCGGAGGTATTCGAGATCGATGCCGATCGCTTGCTGATAGGCGATCGCGCAAACCATCAAGTCTTCTGAATGTGAAAGATTGAATTCTAGCCCCATGCTTGCCAATGGCTCAACTAACGCCGGTTTGCCTTTGTCGCCATAACGAAACTGAACATGATCGGGGGATGTATTCAAGTAGCGACCCAAAAGCGTACGCAAAGTGCCCCGGCTGACAATGAAGCGATCGCGATCGCGCGGAAAGCGAAACCGTTCTGCCCGTGCCCTCTCGTCAGCCGACAGCATTTGTGCCAACTGCTGGTAATCGTTTGATGAAACCGCTAGATTGGCTCGCCAGACATGGATTTCTGTCTCTGTCGGTGCCAGGCTTACAATATCACCGCTCACACTTTACACCCCAATCTCCTGAAGCCATGACAAAATGAGCGGATTGACTACTTCTGGGCGATCGTCATGGGGACAATGACCCGTATCAGGAATAGACACAAACGTGAGTGGATGCGACGCGGCATGCTTCTGATAAATCGAAGCACCTGCGATCGGTGTCCAGGGATCATCAGCACCCCAGAGCACCAGCAGCGGTTGGCTAACTCTAGGCAATAGTTCAGCAGGGCTGGGACCAGGCGGCGCAGTGAGGACAGAGGCAAACACTTTTTGAGCACCTTCATCGCAGGAAGGAGCGTAAAGCATATCCACCAGTTCGTCGGTTATGGCATCTCGGTTGCGGTACACCTGCGACAAGGTACGGCGAATGCGATGCTTTTGGCGAATCT
>DATNQS010000002.1:0-5873 GCA_036703925.1 Candidatus Sericytochromatia bacterium | reverse complement strand
CTGAGACGGTTCTCGCCAACGACCGCGAAAAGGGTCGATACACTCCTTGCAACCGCCATCGATTTAGCCAACCCTAAGCACTTTCGCAACTGGTTTGCACACTGCTGCTACTGTCCCTCATGAAACTGCAAACCGCTGTATGTGCAGGTCAGGCACAGCGGTTCAGAGCCTATAGCACGGTGCAGTGGCATACCGGGATGACCATGCGCCTTAAGCGGCATCTGGCAATGGGGACAGACGATCGCCTGTGGCGCAATAGATTGGTGGCAACGAGGACAGGCTGGCATCGGTAGCAGTGTGCAACGCTCGTTTCTTCACTATTACACACACCGCCGCGACGCTTGTAGACCCTCCCCATCTGCCTGAAGGAATCAAAATGCGGTTGATCGATCGCATCCAGGCAGCGCTTACCAACTTGTTCTTACCTCGGCTAAAAGGTGACAGTGACTAAACTTGTTGAATGTTTAGTTTGTTTGTCACAATTGCTAGGACTCTTGCTTCTGCTGGTGTAATCACTCCATCTTGTTGAGCAATTTTTTGACATTGTGCCAGCAACGGGATGGCAAAGTCATAATTAATTTGATTGAGCAGTTTCTCTAGAGCAGGCGGAAATTTAGCATTCGCTGTGATCGCCTCCAACGAAACCGGACTAAAGCCAAATGCCCGCAATTCTGGCAGAATCTCCTCCCAAGTCTTGCTTGGATTACCTGCTAAAACAACGTGAACCAGGATCTGATCCATAATTACTTGCTGAACGATTGCGCCTTGTAAATATTTCTCGCTCTCTATCTGAGAAGCTTTGAGCTCAGTTGGAGGTGATAAGGGAGTCAGCTTTGCTTCATAGAATCTACAAGCGGCATACCCAAGGCTATACAGTATGGCAGCGTTACTACCTGCGCCAATTACTGCGCCTGCAACAGGAATGTTTCTCGCAAACCCTAAACCTGCGTTAAGTGCAGCATTGCCACCCAGCGCCAAACCAAAAATTGCCATGACTTCACCTTTTCGGGCTGGTTCGTGTAGATTTAGCCCGTAAGCAGAGGCAATCTGATAAACCATTTCTGCCTGTAACGCGGTCGTAGCTGCCAAATCCATTGCAATCATCGCCGCCGCGAATCCCGGTAGTAGGCTACTAGCAAACCCCGTTCCGCCTACATAGAGTGCCTTTTCTTGCATCACACGATGAGCGATGTCTCCAGGTTTTTCGTTGGGATATTTTTGCTGTAAATTTTTGACCTGCTTCTCAGCTTGAACAATATCCACCTGATCAGCAATTTTGAGTAGCCAGTCTACTTTAAGTGTTTTGGTCAGATCTTGTAGCTGTGGACTACTGTTGATCATGTCAAAGATGTAGCCAGCACCATCTGTTGCTTGCAAGGCAGCGTTACCAAGTGCGCCAGCCGTTCCAAAAGCAGTGCCAGCGATCGCTCCACCCGCCTGAACTGCTGCATTGCCAACTGAACCAGCCGTTCCTGCAACTGCTCCACCTGCGTAAGCTGCTGTACCACCAACAGCTCCCGCTGCTCCTGCAACCACCCCAAACATCGAACCCCAAAAAGACGGTTCTTCAGTTGAAGTTATTTCTAAATTCAATGACTGAGCACTCGTCTCAGTTATAAGCGCAACTGGCTCAACAGGTAGAGATGTGGTTGGATTTATTGATTCAGCAAGTTCAAAATCCTGTTGCCAATCTGGAAAATCGTCACCAGGTTCACGTCCGCTCAGTTTGAGCTTTGTGCAACCTTGAATACCTAGAGCTTTTACGTTATCAAGCAACAGTGGCACGAGTTTTTGTTGATCAGGCACTCCACTTGCTTCTAGCATGATCCTTAAGCAGTCATCCTTTAAGCTGACTTTTGCAATTGCGCTGTAAGTCTCCAACCACTGAGCAACAAGCCTATCAACAGCGTTAACGTTTCTCTGCTGGGCAAGTTCGGCAACGTCTGGTGTAGCTTGTACGGCGAGTTCAAACTCCTCTTGCCAGTTTGGAAAATCGTCTCCTAGCTCTCGACCGTAAACCTTTACTTGCTTGATAGCTCCAGTGTTCAAACCAGTAAGGCTCTTACGGATAAATTCAACTAGAGTTTGTTGTTCTGGAGCTTGAGGCGCTTCCAGCATCACTTTTAAGCAATGCTCCTTCAGGCTCACTGTAGCCGTAATGCCTTTTGGTTGCAGAGAACGATTTATCAAGGCTGCAATGGCCTCTGTATCAGCTTTTCTGGCACGTTCCATCAGGTTGAGTTGAGAGGCTGTCATGGCTGCAATGGGGCGAAGGAGTGGGTAAAGCATTCTCTGCCTAGAGTGCCCAGCCAGATCCGATCGAGAACAGAGGTGATGGCGATTCTGTGTATGGAGCGATCGCACCAGCCTGACTCAACGTAGGATGGGAAACCTAAGTAAGCAAAACAGATTGCCCAAGCACTGCACTTCCCCCTAGCAGACGTGCAGCAAGCCCTGCGGTAGACCTTCGCAAGCCCCAAGCTTATGATCTGGAGTCCCGGTCAGCCTTTACCTCGTGCTCAGTCTGCCGAGATTGATCCTCGAAAGTTTGAGGCATATTCAATGAATCCGGCTAATCCTGCAAATCAGGGAAAATGGGTAGCGTTTGAAGCGATCGGCTATGATGTGCAGAATACATTTAGCCGTAGGCTTGCGGCACAGGATGTAATTAGTCAACTGAAGCAGCAACTGATCGATGCGCCAGCAATTCAGGGTCGAACCAGCACCCATGGTTTGAGATTTAAGGTTGAGGTGTTGCTTCGTGGAGTAAATGGAAGAGAGGGATGTCTGATCACGGTATGGCAGATCGATAATGGAGCAGAGACTCCAAGATTGATTACGAATTGGCTAGAAGTGTATCGCTGATGGAGGATAGGCAATGAAAGCTGGAATCTATAGCCAAATTAAGACCTTGGTTGACATCCCGTTCGATTTTGGCGATCGCATCATTCCAATGGGCACTATGGGAACGATCGTGGAATGCTACGAGCAACCAGAGGGATATGCGGTCGATTTAGCCATACCAAGCAACCAGCTTGTCAGCGGCTATGAATGCGAAAATGTTATCCTGCAACCGGGTCAATTTTCGGTGATGCAAGAAATCAAAGGCTCTGAGGCAAATATTCAGTTAGGATTTCGTTCTTGATCCGTGAGAATGGAAATTGGGAGTTTGTTCAATGACTCAAGCTTTGCAGATGAAGACGTGAATTGTACGAGTAGGCAAGCGTAAACAGGCGGCATTGTGGCACAGGTTATTCTTGAAAACATTTACAAAAGCTTCTCTGGTCGCGGGGGTGAGCCAGTACCAGCGATGGTTGCAGCAGAGCCGTTATTAGCACCGATCGACAAAAGCAGCGTAGCCGTCAAAGACTCTGCACGTCGATCGCACGCAACCAGTGTTCTACGTGCCATCAATTTGACCATCGAAGACGGCGAATTTATGGTGCTGGTCGGTCCCTCTGGATGTGGCAAAAGCACGCTGCTGCGCCTGATTGCAGGGCTAGAGGAGCTGACCGGAGGCAATATTTACGTGGGCGATCGCCTCGTCAACAACTTTGCACCGAAAGAGCGCGATATCGCGATGGTGTTTCAGAACTACGCGCTGTATCCGCATATGACGGTGTACGAGAACCTGGCGTTTGGGCTGCGACGGACGAAATTAGGGAGTTGGGAGTCGGGAGTGGGGAGTGGGGAGCTAGAAGGCAGAAGGCAGGGGGCAGAAGGCAGAAGGCAGGAGGAGGGAAATGAGCGATCAACTCAAAACTCTCTAGCGCAGCGGCGCGTACACGAAGTGGCTCCTTCAGAGCTAGCGCCACTTAAAACTCAAAACTCTTCTCCTCACACCTCACTTCCAATCTGGGCTGAGAATCTTTTGATTGAGACAACACGCAAATTGCCGAAGGGGTTGCGGTTTCGCTCGGCGCGAGAACGATCGATCCACCAGCAGGTATGCTCTGTCGCGCAGATTTTGCAAATTGAACCGTTGCTGCATCGATTGCCCAAGCAACTGTCAGGTGGGCAAAAGCAGCGGGTGGCACTGGGACGGGCAATGGCACGCAATCCACAGGTATTCTTAATGGATGAGCCACTGTCAAACCTGGATGCCAAACTGCGGGCAGAAACGCGATCGCAAATTGTGAAGCTTCAGCGACAGTTGGGCACAACCACAATTTATGTGACCCATGACCAAACGGAAGCGATGACGATGGGCGATCGCATTGCCGTCATGAACGCAGGGCAGATTCAGCAAATTGCTTCGCCACTGGAGCTTTACAACCATCCTGCCAATCGTTTTGTAGCGGAATTTATTGGTTCGCCGCCGATGAACTTTCTACCTGTACAGTTCAAGGCACCGCTGCTGATTACTCACCCACAGTTTCGTCTAACTCTACCTGAAGCCTGGGCAACTGTGTTGAAACCCTACGACGGGCAAACCCTAACCCTCGGCATTCGTCCAGAACACCTTAACATTGGCGCGGCTGCACCCAAAAATTTGCCTGTGCAGGTAGAACTGGTCGAAGCACTTGGTAGCGAAACCTATCTGGCAGTACGTTTTGTTGGTGCCAGTGATGAAACGGCACTGCTCCAAGCACGCATTGAACCCGATCGCGTTGTCAGGCTAGGTGAAGAACTTTGGCTCTCAATCAGTGCGGATAAGATTCATTTTTTCGATCAAGCGACTGGACAGGCGATCGTCCCAATGAACTAGATGATCGTCTTTATGCCTCTGGTAAATCGCCAAAGCGCTGGCGATAGCGTTCTAACTGTTCTTCGGGGGTCAGATAGCGAGTGCCCTGTTGGTCGTACCAATACAGTGCATCCATCGTTCTGCTGCCGTCTTGATAGGACGATCGACCAATGCCTAACCCGATCTCTGGCATCCAGAATGGTTCGCTAATTTGGAGCTGATAGCTGCCATTAAATAGGCGATAGAGTTCAAACGGTTGACGACGATCACGTTGCCAATACTGTGGATTATAGACCAGGTAATACAGCACACCGAGCTTTGCATAGAGCGCAGCTTTCGTATCGTATTCGCCACCATACGTTAACGAAACAATTTCTAAAGCGAAGATCGGGACAATCTCACGCTCTTCCCAAACGACATAGCTTTTGCGTGATTCGCCATCCTTGTGACGCTCAACGCCAACGCTCAAAAAGCCGTCTGGCACAACAGGCACGAGAGGACTCACGCCCGTTGTGTGATAAACACCCATATCTACCCCAAAAAACCAGTCATCTCGCTTTGCCCAAATAAACTTGAGCAGGAACAGCAAAATGTTGGGCAACAGGTTCTGGTTTTCGTTATCCACAGGCGTATCATCTGAACAAGGAAGTTCAGCACTGGTCGGCAGCTTCAGCTTAGGGTCAGATTGCACCATTAAACTAAGTCTTCCCTACGTGTGTTCCCTTGACATGACAGCCTCTGTTACCTCTAGTGTAAACGTTTGAAGATTCAAGGTTAAACAGCGATCGTCATCCGATCGATTGCTTAAACCAGACCAAAATTTCAATCTATGCTGGCTTCGTTTAGGATCAAAGCAATCGATCGCCAACAACACGCCATGTATGACCGGGAACCCTTTGAAAATGAAGACTTTAAACGTCTCCAACTTTTCCTGTATCTGGTGCCTGTAGTAGGCTTCTTCCCAGCGCTTTGGACGTTATACCGTGGCAAAGGGACGCGCCAGCAGAAAAATTTGAGTCGCCTTGTGGTGACGCTGGCTCTAGGCTGGCTTTTGGGCTATATTCTGCTGGGTGCAGGTGCCAATGCTTCTGAGTCATTGTCGTTACCGCTGTTGATCACCAGTAGCCTGTTCACCTCTGGCTATTTTTTAGTGAATCTCTGGCTCATGGTGCAACTCTGGCGGCGC
>DATNQS010000001.1:0-8595 GCA_036703925.1 Candidatus Sericytochromatia bacterium | reverse complement strand
AGTCCTTGCGACGGTGTAACGGCTATAGCAACAGCTAGTTTGGTTAGTCCTAGCCTTTTGAGGCGATCGCAGTAGGACATTGAAGCAAACCGGGATTCTAAACGTTGGGCTGAACAGCCTAGTGTTTAAAGAAACTCGGTTTTTGCATTAGTTAAAGCACCTTTGTTCTCACTACCTCTGCTATCCTTTCGTCAAATAGTGCTTGTCTAAATGAATCATTGAAGAGTAACGCTGTGCGATCGCTGGTTCGGTTAGGTATGGCGCTTCTCATCGTCCTGTTTGGGCTGGTTACCTACTGTAGTAACACCGCTGAAAACCCCATTACAGGCGAGAAGCAAAAGGTGCAGCTTTCGGTGCAACAGGAAATAGCATTAGGGCTAGAAGCACGGCAGCAGATGGTAGCTCAACATAATGGCTTGCATCCTGACCCTCTGCTTCAGCAGTATGTTAACCAGATAGGTAAGCAGATCGTAGAGCAATCAACTGCCTCCCAATCTCCCTACCCCTTTGAGTTTCATCTACTGCGTGACTCGCGTGCCATCAATGCTTTTGCACTACCGGGAGGGCAGGTCTTTCTTACCGTGGCTTTACTGAAGCAGTTAACCTCTGAAGCACAGCTGGCAGGCGTATTTGGCCACGAGATTGGTCATGTGGTGGCGCGTCACGGTGCCGAGCAGCTGACAAAGCACCCCGTTAGCCAGTTGCCAGTCGCTGCTATTGATGCCAATACAAACGATCGCCAGGACAAAGCGGCAGTACTGGCACAAACAGTCAAGCAACTGGTAAGCCTGCGCTACGGGCGTGATGATGAATTGGAGAGCGATCGACTGGGCTTACGGTTTATGACCGAAGCAGGCTATGACCCGCAAGGCGTTGTCCAACTTATGCAAAGCCTGGGAGACGCACTGCAAGATGGACGACCACCAGCCTTTTTCAGCACTCACCCCAGCCCAGATAATCGCGTCATGCGGTTACAAACTTTGATTACCCAAACGTACCCGCAGGGTCTTCCCAGAAACTTGAAGAACAACCGTGAGATATTTGCTCAAATGGTGGAAGCTCGCCTTTAAGCACCCCCTTATAAGGCTTACAGCGCTACACTTACTGGCTCTGAGCCGATCGCCTGCTCTTTGGCATGGCTGTTGTCATCGCTCACACTAGCGGTTGAGAGTGCCAACACTGCCTGAATAAAACCTTTGAACAATGGATGGGGCGCACTTGGGCGTGATTGAAACTCAGGATGGAACTGAGTCGCGATGAAAAATGGATGTTTCGGTAATTCCACGATCTCGACTAAACGACCATCGGGCGAGGTGCCACTGATCGTGTAGCCTGTTTCGGTGAAGAGGTTCCGGTAGGCATTATTAAATTCATAGCGGTGGCGATGCCGCTCATAGATGACCTCTTCTTGATAAAGCTTAAAGGCAAGGGTGTTGGACGACACACGGCAAGGGTAGAGACCTAACCGCATAGTGCCGCCTAAGTCAATAACGTCTTGCTGTTCCGGCAAGAGGTTGATCACAGGATTGCCTGCTTCAGCAGAAAATTCGGCACTGTGGGCATCGGGCAAGTTGGCGATATGCCGCGCCCATTCGATGACCAGACACTGCATTCCCAAACACAGACCGAGATACGGAATTTGGTGCGTCCGTGCATACTCGATCGCGGCAATCTTGCCATCAATGCCACGAATGCCAAAGCCTCCCGGTACGATGATGCCCTGAACGCCTTCTAAATGATTTGCGGCATGGTCGTCTTCAATATCCTCAGCATTGACCCAGCGAATGTTGAGGTCGCTATCAAGGGCGATCGCTGCATGACGGAGTGCTTCCATCACCGATAAATACGCATCGCTCAAACGTACGTACTTACCAACGATCGCGATTTCGACCATCTTTTTGGGACTATACAGACGATCGACCAGCGTTGCCCATTGCGTTAAATCAGGCTGACGCTGCTCCAGTTGCAGAAGCTCAATGGCCTGATGCGCTAGCCCTTCACGTTCCAGATTCAGCGGCACCTCATAGATACTTCTGGCATCTTGAGACGTAATCACGCACTCAACAGGCACATCGCAAAAACCTGACATTTTTTCCTTGAGTCCCGGCGGCAAGGGGCGATCGCTACGACAAACAAGAATATCGGGCTGAATGCCGATCGATCGCAGTTCCTTGACTGAATGCTGAGTCGGCTTGGTTTTCATTTCCCCTGCTGAGGGAATCCAGGGCACCAGCGTGACGTGCATATACAGCACATTTTGTCGCCCGACATCTTTACGAAACTGGCGAATCGCTTCGAGAAACGGCAGCGACTCAATATCGCCGACTGTACCGCCGATTTCGGTGATGACGACATCAGGATTCGTATCCTTGGCAACGCGCCGCACCCGCTCCTTAATTTCGTTGGTGATATGGGGAATCACCTGCACAGTGCCGCCGTCATAATCACCCCGGCGCTCTCGATTCAGCACTGCCTGATAGATTGATCCTGTTGTTACACTGTTGAGTCGCGACATTGACGTATCGGTGAAGCGTTCGTAGTGCCCCAAGTCGAGATCCGTTTCGGCACCATCTTCGGTGACAAACACCTCACCATGTTGAAAGGGACTCATCGTGCCTGGGTCGACGTTAATGTATGGATCAAGCTTCAGGATTGAAACGGAGTACTGCCGCGACTTGAGCAATCGCCCCAAACTAGCTGCTACAATCCCCTTGCCAATGCTAGAAACGACACCGCCCGTTACAAAAACAAACTTGGTAGCCATAGGTTGGGGAAGAAATAGAGTAAGGGACTTGCCTGGGGCCGTATCCAACTCATTCTGCCATAAGGAAGAGAGATGAGGGATGCGGAATGAGGGGTGAAGGCTAAGAGCTTGCTGGAGTGAGGACAGATAAGAAAGGCTCTTTTGTGTTGCTGATTGTATGTAAGGGACTTCGATAGACTGTTGAGCTGCATTCATAATGTGTCTAAAGGCAAAAGCATCAGCAGTGCACTAAACAAAAACCGCGATCGAGGATTATGCAAAAAACTTTGATGAGTGTTGGCTTGCTCCTTTTAAGCCTGGGATCATTGCCGGGGGGAGTGGTAATGCCCCAACCGGCTCAGGCTCAGGCAAAACCATCAAAAACTGCTGCACCGAGCAAACCCACTGGGGCAGGTGGACTCACGGGTACGTCTGGCATTCAATTGAAGAAGCCTGCTGGTGCCGCAGGACTTACACAAAAATGGCAAACCTTTAAGGCACCTGGACTTGAGCTATCGCTACCCGAAGATTATCGTGGCGGTAGCCCCAACACGATAGGCTTGCAGACGTTGATTAAAGGCATTCGATCGCTGGGTTCAGATTACGAGAAGATTGCCAGCATGGTAGAGCAAAACCCAAAGACGTTTCTGCTAATTGCGGTAGATCCAAAGCCTGATGTGAGTGGCGGCATCACTAACGTGGTCGTGAGCGCGGTTGAGGTGCCAGAAACGGTCACAGTGGATGCGTACCTTGATGCGGCAATAAAGTCATTGCCGACTCCAATGCGGACGATCGAGCGCAAAACAGTACAGGTAGGGCAAAAGCCAGCCGGACGCTTAGTGACAGAAGTCAGTGTACCGTCTAGCACTCAGGCAGATGCGCTGCGGCAATTGATTTACGTGATCAAAGAGGGCACAACGCTGTGGACAGTGGCTTACTCGACTCGATCGGGCGACTATCCACAGCGGCTAGCCATGTTCGAGCAAAGCATTGCTTCCTTCACGGTGCAAAGTGATCAACCCCCTGGTAGCGGTTCGGTCGTGCCAAAACAACCTGCTAGCACGTCGCCTGGAAGCAAGCCAGCACAGCCGATCAAGCAGAAGCCTGCCAGCACAGCACCGGCACAGGAAGCAAAGCCAAACACCAGTAAACCGACTAGCGATCGCACAGGCGACCGGAAGCAGCCATAAACCACTTGCTCCTATCATCCACTGGCTTACGACTCAACTCAGCTTCTCTCCAAAAAAAGCGATCGCCCTTCTTTAAAGAAAGACGATCGCTTTTTTGCTAAACCTCAAGCGGTTAAGCCAGCCTAGTTTTTGGAAGTGAACGTTTGGAACTGCCGAAGGGCAGCTTGACCAATGTTAAACACTGCCCAGCCAGCCGCCGCCGCAATGGGAAGCAGCACAACCACTATGCGAAGATCTAAGTCCATATCTGGAGCCTCTCATTTAAAGATTCTTGAATGATTCTCATATTCCATTTTTACGCAAAAGGCTCCGTTTTCCTAGTCCTTAGGCGTAAATCCTAAGTCAGTACCCTTTCCAGCATGAACCAGCGCTAACGTCTCGTAACGTTTGGCATGGTCGATGAGTTCCCCTGCTTCTGCATCCGAAAGCTGTCGCAGTACTTTGCCAGGAATGCCAACAACGAGCGATCGGGCTGGTACATCCTTTGTCACTACTGCCCCCGCCCCCACAATGCTGCCTGCGCCAACCCGCACACCGTCCAATACAATTGCCCCAATGCCAATCAAGCAGCCACGTTCAACGTAAGCACTGTGAATGACCGCGCGGTGTCCAACTGTTACGTGATCCTCTAAGACCGTTGGGTTACCGGGATCACCATGCAAAATGGCGCCATCTTGAACATTCGTGCTCTCACCGATGACGATCGCCTCTATATCACCGCGCACAACGGCTCCATACCAAATACTTGCTCCGGCAGCGATCGTCACCCTCCCCATGACCGTTGCGTTAGGGGCAACAAAAGCGGCTTGAGAGCAGTCTGGAGCAGTCCAAACAGGATAGTGGGGCAGTTGATTAGTCACGGTGAACGATCGTAAAGAAAGGACTTGTAAAATTGCCGTTAGGGGCGACAGTAACCTAGAGAGTATAATAAAGCCACTGGCAGTGACGCATAAGAACAGGCATATCCGCCCTTGATGATTAACCTTAGTTTGCAATATCCAATCTTTGGACCGGAGATTCAGTGCCCGCACTGCCGCCAAACCATTCCGGCGTTGACGCTCACAGACACTTACTTGTGCCAGCGACACGGCGCTTTTGAGTCAGACCCTAAAACAGGCGAATTAGTACATCTGCAATCTGGGCGGCACTGGCGGCAGTGGGAAAACGAGTGGTATCGGCAGCATACCCACCCCGACGGCATCCGGTTTGAAATTCACGAAGCGCTTGATCGACTTTACACCCAGGGTTATCGCGCCACCCGCGTCATCATTGCTCTACGCTACAAAGATTTAATCAGCACCTATTTAGAGCGCAGCACTCCCTGGCGTGGGCAGACAGATTCTCAGCGACCACGCTTGTACGGGCTACCTGTCGAGTTTAGTCCCGACCCTAAGGAAAACCCCTGCTGGGACGTGATTAATTTTGATTTGGATAAAGAACCGGGCGCACCTGTTCAGTATCCCTATTTCCGGCTCTTCGAGTAAAAGTTTTGAGTTGTAAGCCTGTTTGCTTACCTGAGTGAGCAACCTTGTGAGGGGACTTACAGTTTTACAGTCATAGTCGATGAGCACCAAGGTCGCAGCTACTTGGCTGATTGCTCGTTGAGGCGGATGGTCTGGCTTGCAAAGCCAACGTTCTCCAGAAATCAGCACTTTCTTTCGAGGGCTACGGCAGTTTAACGCTCTTTTTCGAGGTTGGTTTTTGGCTCATGCCCAGGATATGTATACACAGTAGGGGCGAAAGGAGAGGCTACTAAGAATTTATCCCTTGAAATTGCTGAATCCGGCAATGAAATAAGGTGCAGGAGTGGAAACCTGCACCCCTCCTGTCCATGCGTCTTAACCTCAGTCGTGACAGATATACCAAGAATGGTCAAATTAGACCTGTTTCACACCGGGTTGTCCATCCTCCACGATGAAGGAGGCACGAGTACTGATGGGCGCACCGAGAGTCGTCACAAACGGCACCACACGATAATCGGACTGCCAGAGATTACGAGTGAGCGTGCAACGGACATACCCTCGCTGGCCGTTGTAGAACTTGATGTGAGGGTTGTCGGGCAGGTAGGCTTCTACAATGGGGTTGGAATCTGCACCATCGCCACCCGAGCTAATTGAGGTACACACAAACTCACTGCCTAGGGTGGCAGACTCTGGCACGTCAAAGTTCGCTTTCAGATCCATAGCCCAGTTGCTATGGACATCACCAGCAAGAGACACAGGATTAGAAGGTTTACGTGCTGCCAAAAACTTGAGCAGGCGATCGCGAGAGGCCAGATAGGCATCCCATTTGTCCATGCTAAATGTCTGTCCTTCACCCGGTCTCATATCTCGTTGAGCAATGGGGACTTGTTGAGCCAGAATGTTCCACTTTGCCTGAGAACGGTTTAGTCCTTTCAGTAACCAGCCTTCTTGCCTTTCTCCTGTAATGGTTGCGTTCGGATCGAAGACCTCTGGGCAACGCTCTTTTGTGCCATCGCCACAGGGTTGGTCTGTACGATACTGGCGGGTGTCTAAGACGTTAAATTCTGCCAAGTTGCCAAAGGTTAAGCGGCGGTATAGCCGCATGTCAGGGCCAACAGGCTTAGAAAAAGGACGTAACGGCATATGTTCGTAGTACGCCTGATACGCTAGTGCTCGCCGTAGTCGGAAAATTTCTCGAGCCTGATCAGGTTCTGTATCAAGCTGTGAAATCTCGTCAGCGTAGTTATTCTCTACTTCATGGTCGTCCCAGGTCACAATCCAGGGAAAGGCACTATGGGCAGCCTGAAGATTAGAGTCTGTTTTGTAAAGCGCGTGACGATTGCGGTAGTCCTCTAGGGTAAAAATCTCTGAGCTGTTGTGTTGGCGGGGTCGATTTGCAGAAGGTTCGCCCTCATAGATGTAGTCACCCAAATGCACCACTAGATCCAGATCTTCTTTAACCAAGTGCTGATAAGCAGTATAAAAGCCTTGCTCATAATGCTGGCAAGACACCATGGCAAAAACAAACCGATCGAGGGACGATCGCACTGCGGGCGCAGTTTTAGTCCGACCAATGGGGCTAATTTCACCACCTGCTTTAAATTGATACCAGTACCAGCGGTTAGGGCGTAATCCCTCCACCACTACCCGAATCGAGTGTGCAAGTTCCGGTACAGCCATTTCTGTGCCACGAGCAACAACCCGCTTCATGCCTGGGTCAGTTGCCACCTGCCAGCGAATGGGGACATTATGATTGGGCATACCGCCGCCGTTCAGCGGAGTTGGAGCTAACCGTGTCCATAGCACAACGCTAGTTGGGTAGGGATCACCCGATGCAATTCCCAACGTAAATGGGTAACCTGAAAACTTTGGTCGAGCAATGACTCGGTTAGGAAATTGGGTTGTCATCGCAAATCCTGCTAGTGCCCCTGCACCAACTAGCAGATTACGTCGTCCAAGGCGACTGGATAAAAATCGTTCAAAATCTAGATTAGTCATGGTAGTTTGCTCCTGGAACAGCGAAAGCCTACCAGATAGGGATTAATACTCTGCAAAGGGAGAGTTAAAGCACCTTTAAAGGCTGCTTATTGATTAGGTTTTTCAATTTTTTATTGACCATAAAAACGATCGGCTACAGTAAATTCATCACTTAAAACTCGTTACTCCCGCCATGCCTGCGGTTGCTGAAAGTAATAAATGTCCTTAATCACCTGTACCCATCCGTCAGCGAGTGATGCCAGAATGCGATCGCCCTTCTCTCTGGTAGCCGTCGTGGGATCGCCCAGCACGCCGCTTTTGCTAAGATCGCGCGTCACCCAGGCAAACGGCAAGTTCCCTTCCATACTCAGCAAGCTAGCGTCTGGTAGCCCGTGAGGATACTCCGCGATCGCGCGTTCCATCTTCACCTGCTCCGGCAAAATTGACAGCAGCAGACTCGTTTCGGCATCACCAGCATGAATGCCTAACGCCTGTTCTTTTGCTGTTAGCACCTCGTTTGCCATATTGGGCACTCGCCACGTAAACAGCGGCAACACGACAAAATCCTCATAGCGCTGGTGCAAATCTCGCGCCACCAGTTCGATGACCTGCGGTTGTCCCCCGTGAGAGTTCACAAACGCCAGTTTGCGAAAGCCTGCCCGATAAATGCTGTCGCCCACTTCCATCAGCGTTGCCACGAGCGTCTGCACACTCAGCGTCATCGTCCCTGGAAAATGCCAGTGTTCGTTCGATTTGCCATAGTACAGTGAGGGCAGCGCATAAGCGGGAACATGAGCCGGTAGCTGTTCCAGTGCTTTGCCGATTACAGCTTGCCCGATCGCCGCATCAACGGCTAGCGGCAAATGCGGTCCATGCTGCTCGATCGACCCCACAGGCTGGATAATCACTACATTGTCTTTGTTTGGCATTGCCTGAATGTCTGTCCATGTCAGGTACGCAAAGAAGCGATCGGGTGGAATAAAGCCGTGCATCATAGTTAAGGAGGATCAGAGATGAGGAATCAAGGATAAAAAAGTTTTGAGTGTTGCCTACATTCTGACTACTAACGCCTATCCTCGCTTTTAGCCTTTTGCCCTTTGCCTTCTGCCTTTTGCCCTTTGTCTTCTGCCTTCTAACCCAAATGTCCACCGTCCTCGAAGAACAACTCGGCTATTTTTTCTTTGATAAACGCATTCTGGCACGAGCGTTGACCCGCAAAGCG